>NZ_JBLVQN010000024.1:0-86886 GCF_058323225.1 Neobacillus sp. PVCKKU3 | reverse complement strand
CGTGCATCATTTCGAGTGAGGCACGAGAACCGTCCCCATGCATCATTCCATGCATCATTTGTATTTCGTAATGGGTATGTGAAAGTATAGGATTAAAAAAATGGTACATGCGAAACAGAGGAACCAGGCTAATATGGGCCTTGTATGGTGGAGACGCAGGCCAAAAAACATAAAAATCCAGACCACTAGAGACCACCAGAAATTCCAGCCATGATCATAGGAGATTAGGTTTGCAGCCTTAAAAAGGCTCTCTATTGCGATACCAAAAATGACCCAGATAGATGCATAACCTATCTGTTTAAGCAGGCTTGCCTGAAAAGGGTATTTTGAAAGAAATATAAAGGCCATTTGGGGGAAAATCAAAAAAGCAATAATAAAATCAACAATGGTATGGTTGGGAATAAAAAAAGATTCTTTATAAGTCCATAGTGGATATTCATACATAATAATAGAAATAAAAAAGTTCACGGTTACGAAAAAAAGAATGGTTGGATAGTACTCCTTCCAATTCCTCCAATCACCCCAGCGCCAGGAACCCAGCAAATAAAGAAAAGGCAGCGCAAATCTTAAATACGAAACCACAGTGTGTAACATTACGTTCCCTCAAATCCTTTTCGAAAAACAATTTTACTACCATTTCTATTATTTGCTATAAACCTAAAATTGAAACATGGGGACGGTTCTTGTGCATCATGATGCAAAAGAACCGTCCCCACGCCTCACCCACGCCTCACTATTCAATTTTCATCGTATGCGTTTAGCGCATTCACACTATGGGCAAGTGCAGACCCTGCCTTTAATGCGGTTGCGACAAAGATGGCTTCGACGAGCTCTTCCTTCGTAACATCCAATTGCTTGGCCTTTTTCGTATGAGTTTCAATACAGTAGGCACAGCCTGTCACATGGGCGACAGCAACAGCAATTAATTCCTTCTCCTTACGGCTTAATAACCCGGCTTTCAGGGCTTGCGTATCAAACTTCACAAAGGCTTGAAAGGATTCTTGCCCTAATTCTTTGAACTCGCCAAATCGATTCATGTTGGAGCGGTTGTAAAGCTCATCTCCCCCATCCTCATCATAGGCATTCAAGGCATTTAATCCATGTGCCAAGGCTGAACCTGCTTTCAAAGCAGTCGCGACCATAATCGCCTCCAGCATCTCTTCCTTGGAAGCCTCTAGTTTTTTTGCCTTCGCAACATGACCATCAATGCAATAAGGGCAACCCGTAACATGTGCCACAGCGACAGCAATGAGTTCTTTTGTCTTTTGAGGAATCGCCCCTGGCGCTAAAGCCAATTGGTCAAACTTCACAAACGCTTTAAACGTCTCGGGTGCAAGCTTTCCTAATTCCGGCAACCTACGAATATTTGACTTTTTATATAAACTTTCATCTATCAAATCTTTTACCTCCATTTCATTGGATGCGCGGGGACGGTTCTTCTGCCTCACAAAGTGAGGCATGAGAACCGTCCCCATGCATCATTTTAGACTCCTATATTCTCCTTGGGGTTTTCAGTTGTGTTTACATGCCCGCCGAAGCCGAAGTGGCCGGGATCGTGGGTTATTTTTTTACCTACTATCATAACGTAAGCTGCAGCAGCTACTAGATAGACAATCGTTCCGATAATGATCGGCATAGACAAAGATGACATGAGTAAATATCCTTGAAAAAATAATAGGGCAATTCCGATATAGACAACCGTATTTAAAACCATTGGCGACAGTTTAAATGGTGCCGCCTGATACAGCTCAGGGTGTTTCTTTGGTAATTTGGTGGCAGCAAAAACCGGAATCATATTCGCCAGCAGGAATACGCCAGTGCCTAAAGCCGATATGATTCCTAAGGAAAGCCCTGTTACAATTGGAATTACTCCAATCACATAAAACAAGGTAAGTAACCAGTGCGGTGTTCCAAACTTTTTGTTAACTTGCCCTAAGGATTTTGGCAGCCAGCCGTCTTCACAGGCAATCATAATTCCTTTGGTGACCCAGGAAAGAGTCGCATTTAAGGTCGTCGCTAAGGCAAACATGGCTCCGCCCACCATAAAGAATATAAACAGCGGTTTTGGTAAAATCGTTTTTGCGACATCTGTTAAAGGCTTGTTCGCAACATCGGCAATCGGCAGCACCCCTGCAGCAATCGTCGCCATAAACGCATACAAGATTCCGACAGCCAATGTCGTTGTGATGATTGTCAGCGGGATATCTCTCCCCGGATTTTTCATCTCCCCGCCTAGCTCGGCAATGACCTGCGCACCGCCGGTAGCAAAGGATAACAATCCTACCGCCATAAAAAATCCAACAAAGCCGCCCGTGAACATTTCACCTGAATTAAACACGGCATAATTCACCTCAGGCATTCCCCAGACGACAAAAACAATTAATGCCAGCAGCAAGACAACAACCATTAATTTTTCAACAAGGGCTGCGAAGTGTACGCCCACTATATTTGCAATATAGAACACAGTCAGAAGCAAGAAGGCGATTAGCTTTAGCGGTGCGTTCGGCACGAGGCCTTGAACATATTCCGCAAAGGATATCGCGTACATGGCCAAGGTTAGCTGTCCAAGAATAAATAACGTTAACCAAAAGAACCCGACTTTTGGAGACAATAGCCGACTTGTATATCTGTACAATCCCCCAGTGGTCGGAATCGCAGAACCCATCACGGCAACTGGAATAACCATAAATATCGTAAAGATGGATGAAATGACAAAGGCCAACGAAACGCCGCTCCCCGTCATCCCAATGGCAATTCCGGTGAGGGCCATGACTCCAGCACCAATTATTTGCCCGATACTAATACTCATTACATCCCCAAGCCCTAAAACCTTTTTTAAATTCGATTCTTGACTAGCCATTTCATTCACCTCTTATATGTTTTTTTGGGATTGTTGTTGCATCATCGGATAGTAGCTGCTTTATGGTTAGGAGACGCGAGGTCGGCAAATTCCTTTTCAATCCGTTCCAACGCTTCCTTAATAATCGGTCTTGGGGAAGATACGCAAATTCGCTGGAAGTCTTGTCCCTCTTCACCAAACATACTGCCATCTTCCAATAAGACATTGGCTTTATTGTAAATACGATCATGAACCTCTTCTGGTGTGATTCCATAAGCGCTGAAGTCCATCCACATCACATACGTTCCTTCCGGAATGTGTACCTTCACTTGTGGCATTTTTTCAGCAAAAAAAGCTTGTACATATTCCATCGTTTCATCTAAATACTCCTTCAACTGTTCCAGCCATTCCTCTCCTTCATGGTAGACAGCGATCAACGCTGATACGGTAAAAGGCGATGGTAATTGGAAACCCATGGCTTGACTGAAGATGTTCCTAAGTTCAGGATTCGGAATGATGACATTGGTGCAATGGAGCCCGGCCACATTGAAGGTTTTGTTGATGGCCGTGCAGGTAATAATATGCTCCGTGTTCGCTGCAGCTTTGGCGATTGGAATAAAGGTTTGGTTACGGCGAATTAAGTCACCGTGAATTTCATCCGCAATGATAAGAACCTGATTTTTTTCACAAATATCTGCTAATCTTTTTAACTCTTCCGGTGTAAAAATTCCTCCGGTCGGATTATGCGGATTGCAGAGGATAAACAGCTTTGTATTTTCATTCTTTGCTTTTGCCTCAAAATCTTCAAAATCAATCGAATAAGAGCCATCTTGTTCGCGGATCAGGGCGTTATTAACGACTTGTCGTCCGTTCCCTTCAATCGCCGCAGTAAACGGCGGATAGACCGGACGCTGAATGATCACCCCATCGCCGGGCTCGGTAAAAGCTCGTACCGCCACATTCAAAGCATGGACTGTTCCTGGACTATAGACAATTTCTTCGGTTTGGATGTCCCAGTCATGTCTCTTTTTAAACCAATGCTGAATCGCCTCGAAGTACTCCTTTGGAAAAATGGAGTAACCAAATATCCGATGCTCGACTGTTTGATGCAAGGCATCGAGTAAAGGCTGAGGAACGGGAAAATCCATGTCCGCCGTAAATAAAGGCAAAGTTTCTTGATCATACCTCTGGGTAATTCCCAATTCCTTAATTAAATCGCCGCCGTCCCATTTCAAGGAATACGTATTTCTGCGGTCGACGATTTGGTCAAAATCGTACTTCACTTGAAATCAACTCCCCCTCTTTTGAATTAAAACGCTTACAAATATTTTTAAAAAAAGTGCTTTTAACGATAGTATAGTTGCTAAACCATCTAAATATAGTTTAGCAACTATACTATATTTAGTCAATAAAAATTCTGAAAATTAAAACAATTATATCGAAATATAATTGTTAGGTCTTTCTGCTCATCGATATTGGAGGCTATTCCATCTGATAAAAGTGACTGGAAAAATAAGTATTATGCTATAATAAAGATAAGAATCTATTAAATTTTTAAAAAGGAGCAGTAATGAAAAAGGAAGAGATTATTTATGAATTAATGGAATCTGTCTATGACCTTTCCAGACAAATTAGCTCCTACGAAAGTATACCTAGAAAGTACGGTACCGAAGATGAGCTTTATATGGTCGAAGCACATACAATCAATTTAATCGGAAACAAAACCCAAACGACTGCTTCAGAGCTTGCCAATCTTACAAAAAAAACAAAAGGCGCCATCTCTCAAATGGTTAATAAACTAATAAAAAAAGGCCTAGTATTAAAATCCAAAAACCCAATCGATAAACGAGAATACATCCTAGAACTAACAGAAAAAGGGAAGATGGTTTACGATTTCCATTACCAATTAGATAAAGCGGAATATACCAAAATACTAAACAAACTACACCAATTTTCCGAAGAAGACCTACTAGTCTACATCAAAATATCATCCATCCTATCAGAAAATACGTCGAAATAGAGCACGGGGACGGTTCTTTTGCTTCACTTTGGAAGCAAAAGAACCGTCCCCTTTTCTCTAAATGAGGCATGAGAACCGTCCCCATGCTTCACCCAAGCCTCTTTAGCAAGAACCCTCCATTAAAGTGGGTGGGGTCGTAGGAGATGATGAAGGCTTTTGGTGATAGGGATAGGATGAGGTTTTTGAGTTTTTGTTCGCGGTTTCGTTTGGCCAGGATTTTCATGACCAGCCGCTTGCCTTCCTTTCCATCGGCCCCCCAAGAAGTGACTCCATAGCCCTGTTCCCTGAGTTTGTCAGGCAGGATACAGTCCACCGGCTCCACGATGACCTCCATCACGACGTAACCTAGAGCCAAATACCCTTCAATTTTACTGCCGACAAACACACCTAGTCCCCAGCCAAAGCAGTAGGCTGCGATGTTCATGGGTTTATCAAGATTATCAAGGACAATCGTCAGTCCCATCAAATAGACAAACACCTCACCCATCGACAGCACTGAGGCTAGAACCCGGTATCCTTTAATGACAATCATCACTCTCAAAGTAAATAAAGAAACATATAAAACGTTAATCACAATGATGGTAAGAATAATTGACGACATGACGTCCACCTCAGCTGTTAATCAAAAAGCATGTATTCTAGTTCACGAGGGTATTGGGTAATCGAAAAACTTCCTGTCTTGGTCAAAATAATCGTATCGGAATGCCTAAAGCCCCCAAGGCCCGGCACATACACGCCTGGCTCAATAGTGTAAACCATGCCCTCCTCGAGCACCAAGTCATTATCAAACCGCAAGTACGGTTCCTCGTGTTCCGATAATCCTAACCCATGTCCAATTCGATGATTCACATATTCTCCGTAACCAGCCTTTTTAAAAATCTGATACGACGCAATATCGACCTCTTTTGCCGTAATTCCCGGCTGAATCATTTCCATGCCGACCCGCTGCGCCTCAATCGCCAATTTCAATAAGTCCTTTTGTTTTTCAGATGGCTTTCCGACAAAAAACGTCCGCTCGTTTTCGGCTCGGTATCCGTTAAACCACACCTGACGGCTGTGAACGACAACATCGCCATCGGCAAATTTCCGCGTGCTGGAGTAAAGGTGCGGCATGGCGCTCCGCTTGATTCCGGAACAGGTCCAATTCGCGTAGCCAATTAACTCCTCCGGATAGTCCTTTGAGGCAATTTCCAATAAAAACTTGTCACCATACGAATCGAATTCCAATTCACTAATTCCGGCCCGGGCATGTTTGAGCGATTCGCCGATCGCATAGTCGGACAGCTGGCCGGCAATTTTCAGCAGCTCTATCTCTTGTTCATCTTTAATCGCCCTCATGTTAATAATTTTTTGACCAACGTCGACAAGCTCAAAGCCCTGCTCATGTAAAAATAAATAGACGCTCGCAGGCAGCAGCCCCAATTCAACGCCAAGCTTTGTACCGGCAGGATATTTTTTTAGCAATCTAGTTAAATGATCTAAATAGGAAATCTCCTTGTGAGCCATATCAATCTGCTCATAATAAACATAGAGTTTGTCAACTTTCGCCTTTTCTAAGGCATGAAGCTCTTCCAGCCCTGGAACAATAAGTTCAGTTTTATCCGCATGGATGAGCGTCACAATGGGACGCGAATAGATAATCGCTCGAAACCCGCTTAAATAATATTGATTGTCGGGGTCCCAAATCAGACTAAGTCTGACGCCCTTCTGCTCCATAAACTCTCGAAAAATTTGAATCCTTTTATTTATCTTCATTAAAACTCCCCCCCAAATCTACTTTTTCCCTCAAAAAACCCCCTGGCAGACTAGGTCTTCACCAGGGGATCATTTATTTCATTTCACACAAGATCGCGCGGAATTTCCTTATTCCATTTTTTCGAAAAAACTTGCTCCTCACCCTCAAAAGCTGTCAATTCATTGGTGAGATAAAACTTAGAGACATCTGCTTTCATGGTACTCACACTCTCAAGACGTGTCTGCCAGCTTCCGCGGCCCACCGTCAGCGTCCATTCGCAGCTAACCTCGGCCGACAGCGGGTCGCCCTCTTTAATGGTGTAAACATTCCGATTAATACTGCCATATTCGAGACCATTACTAGGCAGGCGGCGGGCTCCTTCGTCTGAAAAGTCATCGAGCACCCATACTCCGTTAATTAAATCATGGTGGACTTTCCGGGTGCGGTTCTCGGCCCTAAGGATTTCCCGTTCAGCGACAGCGGCCGTTTCCGGAGGACCAAATTCAGGCAGTTCCTGATCTAGCGGCTGCGGCGACCGTACCGGCAAGGTCACACGCGTTTTTTCACCGGTAAAAACTTTCAAGGTCACCGGTTCCGGCGATGGCCAGGCATGCGGCCAATAGGTTGGCGACAACGCGACCGACCAGCGGTGTCCTTCAGGCAGCACATGCCCAATCGCATTGAGCTTGACGGTTACGGTATAACGCTCACCTGGAACAAGCGGAGTTGGGAACTCATGGCTGTCCCGATGAGTTAAATTCAACATGCCCCAGCTGACCAAGGTTGAGGCCCCGTCTGGCGCGATATCGCAAAGCCGGACGGCAAGCAAAGCGTTCGGCCGGTCAGACGACAATTCCACTGTTACCTCCGGAAAACCAAGGATTTCCACCGGTTCCATCAAGGGTTCTGAAGTGAAACAAACCGAAAGCCCATCTTCGAGCCGCTGGTCAGAAGCGAGGTCGCCCGGCTGGCCAAATGGGCACCAAACACCGGAATAAAGTCCATGCTGCTGGACACTGGAAACGAGGATTTCCTGTTTTTCACCCGGCACCAATTCTGACATTCTTTTTTCATCCAGCCAAAAATCCATAGGTTCGATCGCCGGCGACGGCCAGGCTGTTTCGGCCACCCACCGGCCAGAACGTTCCTCGTAATCTACTTGCGGCGGTACACTTTCCTGCATCCATGCCCTCAGCATCGGCTCCTCCATAATGCCAGTGTCGATTCCCTTTAACCAATAATCCCACCAGCGCAAGGCTTCCTGTAAAAAGCCAATCGCCGGACCGGGAACTGCTACCTCCGGATACTCATGCGCCCACGGGCCGATTAATCCTTTCCTTGGTCCCGGCAGTCCCTCTAGCAGCCTCGGGATGGCATTCGTATAACCGTCTGCCCAGCCGCCAACAGCAAAGACCGGAATATCGATATCCGCATAATTTTCACAGACAGAACCATGCTTCCAATAGGCATCACGGCGCTGATGCTTCATCCACTCCTCGACAAATGGCGGCGTTTTGTCAAGGCGCTCCAGCCAGCTCGATCGCCACGTTTCCCCGACCACTTCCGGATCTGCTGGACGGCCATTATAAACAAGCATCGTCGAAGCCCACCAAAGCATATCAGACGCCAGCACGCAGCCCCCCATATAATGGACATCATCGGCGTAGCGGTCGTCAGTCGAGCAAAGGGTAATAATCGCTTTTAAAGCAGGGTGACGCCTTGCAGCCACCTGAAGGCCATTAAAGCCACCCCACGACTTACCAATCATGCCTGCCGCTCCGGTACTCCATGGCTGTTCCGCAATCCAGCTTATTACATCAAGGGCATCCTCCTGCTCCTGTGGCAGGTATTCATCATAAAGAATCCCTTCCGAATCGCCAGCCCCCCGCATATCGACGCGAATGCTCGCATATCCGTGCCCGGCGAAATAAGGATGGCGGATCGAATCACGCAGTGCCGTAAAGTCATTTTTCCGGTACGGGATATACTCCAAAATCGCCGGAACCGGCTGCTGCTCGGCATCCTCCGGGAGCCAGATTTTTGCAGAAAGGCGCGTGCCGTCCGACATCGGAATCCAAACATGCTCGATTATATGGACCTTGCGCGGGAATTCTTTTTTAATAGAAAGATTCGAATCACGTACATTAAAAACCATGAAAAAACCTCCAAAACCTTTTCCCTAAATTTTTCAAAAAAACGCCTGATAAGGATAAGCGCAGCAGCCAGGGCGGCACACTGCGCGTTAGCAATCATTTCTTTAAGGACTTAGCCCGCCTTTTCCTCTAAGTCAAGGTCTTTTGAAGATGGGCTGCCGTAATCTTGCTTTAACCACCGGAGTAAGGACACTGTCAGCAACAGATAAATGATGATAACCGGAACGGACACAATGACGGAGGAAGTTTGAATGACCTTCAGCCCGCCAATCATTAACAAGGCTACCGCCATAATGGCCAGAATGCCTCCCCATAACAGACGGTGCCAGCGCGCCGGCTCCTGCTCACCCACTAGTTCTTTAGTGGCAATAGCAGAAAGAATATAGGTGGCTGAATCCAATGAAGTCGCTAAGAAAATAAAGCCGAGAACCACGAAGAAAATCAAGACAATAGTGCTGAGCGGCAGAGACTTCAAGACAGCGACAATCGCAGCAGGGCCACCCTGTTTGTCGAGAATTTCCGTGATTGGGACAATATCATTAAGCTGAAGGTGCATCGCATAACCGCCAAACACCGCAAAATACAGCCAGCTTCCTAACGAGCCCCATAACAGAACAGCGCTGATTAATTCCTTGATCGTTCTTCCTTTTGAAATTCGGGCCACGAATAAGCCCATAAATGGCGATGTCGCCGCAAACCAGGCCCAATAAAAGACTGTCCAGCCCTGCGGGAAGCCTCCCTGATTAATTGGGTCTGTATAAAAGCTCATGCGTACGATATTTTGCAGCATCAGGCCGAAGCTGTTTGTAAAATAAGATAGAATAAATAAGGTAGGTCCAACCAGCAGCACAAATAAGGCAAGCGCCAAGGCCATATACACGTTGATGTCGCTTAATTTGCGGATGCCCTTATAAAGTCCGAGATAGGCGCTGGAACAATAAATGACGGTCCAAATAAGAATAATGATGATACTCAATCCAAGTGATTGTTCCATTCCTAAAATTTCGCCAATGACTGCAGAAATCATCGGAACACCAAGTCCTAAGGAAGTGCCAAGTCCGCCAACCAGACTCCAAATCACCAGGATATCGATAATTTTTCCAACCAAGCCGTCAGCGTGCTTCCCAAGTACACCGCGGCAGGCGGTACTGATTTTTAAAGAGGATTGCTTTTTCACAAAGAATGAGTAAGCAATGGTTACAGTTGGAAGCGCATACAATGACCATGCTGAAATCCCCCAATGGAATAAACCGTAGGTGACAGCCCACTCCGCCGCTTCAGGGCTGTTTGCCTTGATGCCGAATGGCGGGCCGGTATAATAATAGATCGGTTCCATGATCGACCAGAACATAATACTCGTACCCATCCCGGCGCAAAACAGCATCGCGCCCCAGCTAAAGTTGGAGAATTCAGGCTTTCCTTCGCCGAGTTTGATTTTTCCATAGCGTCCAAAAATCAGCCAAACTAGCAAGATAAATAATCCTGCGGTCAGAAACTGAAACGCCCAATCCAGCTTAAACGTAATGTCTGTCATCATGTTGTTTAATAACGGTTCCGCCGTTTCACGATTGAAGACCAGTAGTAAGGTTGCAGCAACAATAACAATTAATGAAGACCAAAATACAATCGGATCAATTTTTACCTTCCCCATTCTTCCACTCCTTTGTGAAAATTTCATTTCTAGTAAAATAGTTTCTAAAAACCCCCTATCGTGGTAAAATTGGTTAAAATATAATCGCGATTACTTTATAATTAAGATTATATTATTCCATCTGAATTTTTTCAATGAAAATTCTAAAAATTTGATATACTCAAAAAAGACGATAGATGAGGAGAATTGGCTGCAATGAAGAAGAAAATCCAAATGAGCCGTATGTGGCAATATTTTGTGGAAGCGACGGCGGAAATTATTGAGGAAGAGGGCATTAATAAGATCACCATTCGGAAGGTGGCCGATAAAGCAGGCTACAATAGTGCCACCATCTATAATTATTTTTCCGAGATCTCACATTTAATTTTTTTCGCGGCGATGAAGTTTCTAAAGCCCTATACAGATGAAGTG
Organism: Neobacillus sp. PVCKKU3; assembly: GCF_058323225.1. Classification (NCBI taxonomy): domain Bacteria; kingdom Bacillati; phylum Bacillota; class Bacilli; order Caryophanales; family Bacillaceae; genus Neobacillus; species Neobacillus sp. PVCKKU3. Next base: position 76,077 of record NZ_JBLVQN010000024.1, on the reverse strand, counting down.
TCCACATATATGGATAAAGGGAATAATCCCCTGGAGAAATACCTATTGGCCTGGGAATGCTTTTGCAAGCACTCGTTCCAACACCCGCAAATCTTTCATGCTGTCTTTATCATGGACCTAGGAGAACAGCCGGAAAATCTGCTTGAACGTTATTATCAGATTTATCCGGAGGAACTGATCACCATCCCGGAGGAGCTAAAACCGATTCTATTCGAACGGAACATGTCCAAACGAGGAAGATCATACTTGGAATTAGCCCTAAAGGAAGGCTATATCAAAGAGGAAAATATCGATGCCATCAACGAAATCACCATCCTCATCTGGCAAGGCATGTTCACCAACATCCTAAACAACCGCAGGCAATACACACCAGAAGAAGCCATGCAAATGACCATGAACTACATCACAGAAATCGTCAGAAACCAAGCTGTTTTTAACTTTGGGTGAGGCACGGGGACGGTTCTTTTGCCTCATTGGCGTTATCACGGAAAAAAGCCCAACAAGCGGACGATTGCTGGTTGGGCCTTAGATTGTTATACGACGTTTTAAGCTCTTTTTTTCTATAAAAATTTAGGCAAGCCCTCCCGGCGCACTTTTTTATTTTGGCTTATACACTTGGTTATTTAACCAGTCACAAAAAGTCAAATTACATAACCTAACCTTAACATTATGTTTTTAAGATGGGGGGGTTATGCAGATGTACCATTATAAATATACGAAATTAAGTGGACAAAGGCAGTCATATAATAACCAAATTTCGGTATCACCATTACACCTGCAAGAACAAATGCCTAAAGTTAACCAATTAAATGGTCTTGGAATTCCAGCAGGCTGGAGTGGTCCAGTTAATCCAGTAGGTTGGTGGGGTCCGGTTAATAATGATCCTGGGCATCCGGTTAATTGGGCGGCGAAAATAAATCAAACAGGTTTAGGTGCTCAAGGACAGCCAGCCAGTTGGGCCCCCATGAATCAAACGGGTTTAAGTACCCAGGGTCAGCCAGCCAGTTGGGCTCCGATGAATCAAACGGGTTTGAACACTCAAGGGCAAATGATGGGTTGGGGAGGTCTTGGACGTCCGCCAGGCTGGGGAAATTATGGCTATCCAGCAGGCTGGGGTAATCCGAGAGTTCCGATGGGCTGGTGGAATAACGCGGGTCAAGGTCAACCGGGGATGTTCGGAGGTTTACTTAAGGTTGGAAAAGGAGCATTAGGCGGGCTGGGAATTCTCAGCAGTATCATTAGTATCGGACGGTTTTTATTTTAAAGTGTAAAAAATACGATTTAAAGTAACAGAAACATTAGTATAAAATGCAAAAATGAAAGCCATTCGCATATGAATTGGCTTTCATTAATTTTTATGACCGAACCAAATTATTTAGCGGGATTATAACCTAAACTCCATCCCCTCTTCTGCAATATGAAAGCCATTCGCCTCAATTTGGCTCCGAATCTCCTGCTCCGAATCGATTGCCGGATTTGAATGATTTAAATGGGTGAAATAAATCTCAGTCGTTTTTGTTAAATCTTGCAGCAGGTCCATTGTTTCTGTCATGAGCGGATGAGGGATTTCGCGATAAACCCGCCCAATATTTTCAAGATCCTTTTCGGAATGAAAGGTCCCATCGAGTAAACATATGTCTGCTTCCTCGCAAACGGAGCGAATGTCATGGTCCCACTCGTGCCAGCGATCGATATCTGGGACATAGAGGACTTTCTTATTTGGCCCCTTAATCCAAAAAGCAAATGTCTCCGAAAATTCATTGCGATGCGGCACTTCAACAGGTGTTACCGTAACACAAGGAGAAACCTGAATATCCTGGCTATCCTGGAGTTCTTGGACACTTATATTGCCAAGCTTCGTTAATTGGCTCCATGGAGCCTGTTCTTCTAATAAATACTTCATTTTTGACCCAGCCATTACCGGGATTCCCTTTGCGCCAATGGCTTCTCGTCCTAAAAATAATAGACCTGGGTAATGTCCCAAATGGGCATGAGTTAAAAAAATATGATCCATTAGCTTGGTTTGCAGATCGTATTTCATTTGCAGCCTAGCCATTTGCTCCTTCAGATCAGGTGATGCATCAATCAAATGCCATGTCTGCTCATTGGCTTCGACAATCGCCAACGATGCGGCAAGGCGTCTAAACTGCGGGTTTCTGATTGCCTCTGAACAATTTTTACAAAAACAATTTGGATGGGGCAGCCCAGCATCTTGAGCAGTTCCTATTACGCTTAAGATGACCTCACTCATAGTGAAACACTCCTTTTGTGATTTGTTTCGCCTTCATAGTTTTTCTTTGTAATCGTCCAACCGGTAAATCCGAATAAAATATTCATGAGTGGGACTAGGAAGGCAAAGAACGCAAACGGAATAAATTCACCTGGACTAACACCGAGTATTCCCGCAGCAAATACAGCAGGTACCCCCCACGGAACAAGGTTGATTCCAACAGTTCCTGCAGCTTCTACACAGCGAGAAAGGTTCTTCGTATCAATCCCCATCTTTTTATAGTTTTTGACAAATGTTCTTGCTGGTAAAATGATAGCTAAAAATTGTGCCCCACTGGCAAATGCGACTATAAAGGTAGAAAGAATGGTGGTGCTGATTAAGGTTCCAGTAGAATGAACTTTTGACATCATCTTTTTAGTTAATACCTCGAACGACCCAGTCTCTTCTAAAATTCCCCCAAGTGCGGTTGCTAAAATCAACAAGCCAATTGTCCCCAGCATCGACATAAGTCCTCCTCGATTTAACAAGGAATCTAATGCTTTTATTCCAGACTCTACATGGAATCCACTTGTCATGACTTGAATGACAGTAGTTACGGAAGACCCCTGAACGAAGATGGCGAGCACACCGCCTAAAATACCTACACCCATTAATGCCGGAATGGCAGGTGTTTTTTTAACCATTAAAATAATGGTTAATACTGGCATCAATAATAGTAAGGGGTGTATGACAAAAACATCATCCAAACCTGTTTTCATTGCACCAATGACCTTTGTATCTACCCCGCCATTGATTCCTGCTGACTGGCCCACTACCCAATACAATAGAATGGAAAGTAGAAAGGCTGGAATCGTATCCCAGAGCATGTGCTTGACATGACTAAACAAGTCGGTTTCAGCCATTGCCGGTGCAATGTTGGTTGTATCAGACAGGGGGGATAATTTATCACCAAAATAGGCACCTGAAATCACTGCTCCTGCTACAAGCCCTGGAGAGAAACCAAGACCTTCTCCGATCGCCATGAAAGCAAGGCCAATTGTTGCAATAGAAGTAAAAGAGCTTCCTAGTGTGATAGAGATAATTCCGGTAACCAGTGCCACAATCGGTACAAACATAGCAGGTTTAATAATGGACAATCCATAGTAAATCATAGTCGGAATGACGCCGCTCGCAATCCATGTGCCGACAATAATACCGATAATAAGCAAAATAAATACTGCAGGCAACGCTCTTGCCACACCATTTACCATCATCCTTTGGACATCTTCCCAGCTCCACCCGGCCATAATGGAAACAATGGCTGCTGCGATCACTCCAATCATTAACGGAATATGCATCCCCGCTTTCCAAATAAAAATAGAAAACGCAGCAGCGCCAATCAAAGCAATAATAGGAATGAGCGACTTCCCTATAGACAGTTCCTTTTTCATATGTACACCTTCTCCTTAGATAATTTGATGGAATAAAAAAAGCCCCCATCCCTAAAAGGGAAGGAAGCTCCACGGTACCACCCTAGTTAGCAGATTAACCTTCTGCTCGCTTGTTCAGATAACGGCCGAAGCAGGCCCCTAGTTCCCTATCAGGCTCTGATTTCAAAGATGATATCAGCTACTTTAATAGTTCAACGCTTTTATGCTTTTATGCTTTTACGCAGTTAAGTATATGGATATATTAATAGAATGAATCATCATAGTCAATCTTTTTTAAATTGGGTAAGTGATGCATGGGTGATGCATGGGGACGGTTCTTGTGCATCATTATTGGTATTCGCATGAAACAGAGGGACGGTTCTCGTGCATCATCGCGGGTTTTCGCACAAAAAGGCCCAACCAGCGGACGACTGCTGGTTGGGCTTTAGGCTGTGATACGATTTTAATGCTTTTTTTTTCCTATAAGAATTTAAGCAATCCCCCGCAGAAATTCTACCAATGCCTTTGTAAACTCTTTTGAGGTTTCGATATTAGAAAGGTGGGACCCTTCTAGTTCAACATAACGCGCACCTTCAATTTGGTCGGTTAAGTACTGACCGTCGCGTGGAGGCGTAGCCAAGTCATCTTTACTTGAGATGACCAATGTCGGCACGGTAATATTTTTCACCGTATCACGCTCGTCCATGTCCCGAACAGCCGCACAGGCCGCAGCATAGCCCTCGGCAGACGTTTCCAAAAACACCTTTTTAACCTGCTTCACTTCCTCCGGCCCTTGCTGCACGTAGGATTCTGTAAACCAACGCGCTATGACACCCTCAGCGATTGGCTCCATCCCGCTGTTTTGCACAGCCGAAATTCTCGTATCCCAAATTTCACGCGGCCCGATAAAGGCAGCCGTATTGCAAAGTGCCAGTTTCCCTAGACGCTTAGGAGCATTCAGGCCTAACCACATGCCAGTCATGCCACCCATCGAAACGCCGGCAAAGTGGGCACGCTCAATCCCCAAACTGTCTAACAGGCCCACAACATCCTGGCCAAGCTGATCAATGGAATAGGGACCAGCAGGGACATCAGAAGCCCCATGACCGCGTGTGTCATAACGCAGAACTCGGAAGTATTTTGTTAACTCTTCTATTTGGGGATCCCACATGGTGAGGTCCGTTCCTAGCGAGTTGGAAAGAACTACAACCGGAAGCTCCTCCGCCCCGTCGAAACGGTAATGCAGACGAACCCCGTTCACATCGATAAAATTCATGAAAAAACACCCCTGTTACTTATTATTAGCTTATTAAAAAAATGGGATGAGGCAGGAGAACCGTCCCAGTGCATCACCCACACATTATTTAACCTCTAAAAAATCGCTGCCTTCAAACCAGGCTGGGATGCCTGCAGTTAGTAGGGCAACTAGGGAGACGTCAGCGATTTCGGCGTCGGTTGCTCCGAACTTTTTGGCTCCGTTGATATGGAGTTCGATTCCTTTTGGATACATTTCCGCGACGTTGATTCCGACTAAAACTAGTTCTTTCAGTTTACGAGAGACAACATGGTCTCTTAGGACTGTTTTTCTTAAGTCAGCGTATCCTTCTAGACATGCCGGGTTGTATTGATGTAAAACCTTCACCCAGCCAGGAAGTTCTCCGCCTGCTTCTTTTTCATAATAATCCAGAGCACTAACCACTTCATCTTCCAAAAATGAGGCAGGAGAACCGGCCCCTTGCATCAATCCAAGGTCAGAAACCGCGTATTCGAGAGCTTTTACGCCGGTGAACCAGGCTGGGATGCCTCTGGAGATGATGCAGACGGATAGGATGTCTGCAAGTTCTTCGAGGGTGGCGCCTGAGTCGATGGCGCCTTTGGTGTGGTAGATCATGCTGCGTTCATAGCGGCGGGCCGCATTGATGCCGACTAAGATTAATTCCTTCTCCTTTTTGGAAAGGGCTCCGTCTACTAAGATTTCGCCCCTTAATTTTGTATAATATTCAAGCGCCTTAGGAGCAAAATGATGCATTTTAGCTACCCATTCTGGGACCTGACCGTATACCTTTTCAAAAAATTCTAGCCCATTAAATTCTGTTGACATGTCACCATCTCCAAACATTTATTTTTCTAAGAGCCGTCCCCTCATGAACCATGAAAAATGATGCATGAGAACCGTCCCTCTGCCTCAAAAAATGATGCACGAGAACCGTCCCCATGCCTCATACTGACCGGAAAACTGTGGCGATTCCTTGTCCGCCGGCGATGCAGAGGGTGCCGAGGCCCCATTTTGCTTGTCTTTTTTTCATGGCGTGGATGAGGGATACGCAGATTCTGGCGCCGCTGTTGCCGATTGGGTGGCCAAGGGCGATGGCTCCGCCGTTTACGTTTACCTTTTCCATTGGCAGCTTCAATTCTTTCAGACACGCTAGCGACTGGGCTGCAAACGCTTCATTTAATTCTACCAAATCCAGGTCGTCTTTGCTGATTCCAGCCATTTTTAAAGCTCGTTCACTTGCTTCTACCGGGCCGATTCCCATCCGGTCCGGCTGCACACCGGAAAGCCCGAGCGCCGTAATTTCAACTAGCGGCTCAAGATTATATTTTTCGACCATATCCCCGGACACGATCAACAGCATGGAAGCACCGTCATTTAATCCGGAGGCATTTCCAGCTGTCACCGTTCCATCCTTTTTAAAGGCCGGCTTCAGTGCAGCCAGTTTTTCCAAACTCGTTTTCCGTGGATGCTCATCTACTGAAAAAACAATCGGCGCACCCTTTTTCTGAACAATTGTCACAGGAACAATTTCATCCTCAAAAGCGCCGCTTTCGATCGCTTCATGCGCTTTTACCTGGCTCTCATAGGCAAACACATCCTGTTCCTCGCGGGAAATCGCATAGTCTTCAGCAAGATTCTCAGCCGTCATTCCCATCACCAGCCGGCCATATTTATCCTCAGGCTGTGAACCAGGCTGGCTTTCTTTATTCGGGTCCAAAATTTCCGCGTTGCCGGACAGGAAGCCATAGCGGCCATTGCGGATGTAATAAGGGGCGGCACTCATACTTTCCACCCCGCCGACAATGTAGGCATGGCCGATGCCGGAGCGGATTGCCATAAACGCATTATGGATCGCCTGCATGCCGGAACCGCAGGCGCGATGAACGGTGTAGCCAGGAAGCGATTCAGGCAGGTCCGCCATCAGAAGAGCCTTCCTCGCAATATTGGATTGATCCTGGCTCTGCTTCGCCTGGCCAATGATGACTTCATCAATTTCCTCAATCGGAATCAATTTTTTCGCCAATAAATCTTCAAATAACGGCACTAACAGCTCATCCGGCTGCAGGTCCTTCAATGTTCCGCCGATTTTTCCTACCGCCGTCCGCTGGGCGCTGACCACAAATACTCGATTATCCATTCTTTCCATCTCCCTACCGTAATGCTAAAATCTCTTCACTTATTTCAAAAGACGCCTCGGTCTTTTCTCTGACTTCATCCAAGCTCACACCCGGCATTAATTCCTTCAACACGAGCTTTCCTTCTTCAATCTTAAATACCGCTAATTCGGTAATGATGACATCGATCTTACGAAGCGACGTAATCGGATACGAACACTTCTCCACAATTTTCGACTCTCCATTTTTTGAAGTATGATTCGTCGTAACAATGACCTTTCCGGCCCCGCTCAACAGATCCATTGCGCCGCCGACGCCCATAATGTTTTTTCCAGGAATCGCCCAGTTGGCAATGTACCCTTCCTGATCGACCTGAAGCGCGCCAAGGATGGCGACATTCACATGCCCGCCGCGAATCATCGCGAATGACTCGCCGCTATTAAAATAAGAAGCGCCAATACCCTCTGAAATAGGAAGCTTTCCAGCATTGACCAAGCTTGGGTCAAGATCCTCCTCGCTCGTCAGCTCCTCCACCCCGAGCATCCCATTTTCAGTGTGGAAATAGACCGAACCCGGCTGGACATATTTCGCGACAAGCGTTGGAATCCCGATTCCAAGGTTCACAACCGAGTTTGGCTTTAGTTCTGCAGCCGCGCGCTTGGCAATCAACTCTTGAATATCTTTGTTGGTCATTTGGAAACAACTCCTTCTTTGCTTAAAATCAATTGGCTTTCGACAATCGCGTCCACAAATAAATGTGGGGTGACGATTTCTTCCGGTGAAAGCTTGCCCGCTTCGACAATCTCATCGACCTCGGCAATCACAAAGTCCGCTGCCGTTGCCATTAACGGATTGAAATTTCGCGCCGTTTTATAAAAAACCAAGTTTCCCAGAGTGTCAGCTTTGGCCGCTTTGACAAGCGCGACATTGGCTTTCAATGGAGACTCAAGCACATACAGTTCGCCATTGATTTCCCGCGTTTCTTTCCCTTTTGCCAGCTCCGTTCCAGCGCTTGTTTTTGTAAAATAACCGCCAATCCCGGCACCGCCTGCACGAATCGATTCCGACATCGTTCCCTGCGGCATCAATTGAATTTCAAGCTTGCCTTGATTATAAAAATCGCCGACCTCACGATTGCTGGTAAAATAAGAGCCAATCGCCTTTTTGATTTTTCCCTGGCGCAATAAAATTCCAAGGCCTTTTCCAGCCTCGCCAAGATTATTACTGATCACGGTCAACCCATTGACATCGTGGCGTGTCAGTTCGTCAATCAATGTTAACGGTGCCCCGACAAGGCCGAACCCGCCAACCATCAGTGTGTGTCCCGATTGAATTTTTTGAATGGCCGCTTCTGGCTTCATTTGTTTTTGCATGATTATCACCTCGTAAAAAATTGATTACTTTTTCCAAACAAAAAGCCCAGCCATCCCAAAAGAAAGCGCAACTCTAGTGCACTTCTTTTGGAAAGGCTGGGCTACCCTCATTATTGTGAAAACGGGGATGCCGTTCTCACCGTGAAGATCTCAACTTTCCATCATCGCCGTCAACTTGTGACCCGATTTCTTCTATTATATTATACTATTTTATTTTTATCCCAAGAATCCCCAAAGTAGAACAGCACCACAATAGATAATCCCAACCCAGAACATCATGACAACAGTGTAGCCCATGACGTCTTTTAGCTTAAGGTTCGATAAGGCCAGCGCCGGCAAGATCCAGAACGGCTGGACTAAATCGTTCCAGGCATTTCCGAGCATGACGGACATAGACGTATGGGCAATGGATGCGTGCAATTCTTTCGCCGCGTCAATCATGAATGGTCCTTGAACGACCCAGTGGCCGCCCGCAGACGGAGCAAAGAAGTTAATCACGAACGAGCTGACCAGTCCCCAGAATGGCAGTGTATGGGCTGAAGAGAACTGCACAAACCAGTGGGCGATGGTATCTACCAAACCGGACCCCGCCATAATTGCCATGATGCCGGCGTAAAACGGATATTGCAGGATGATGCCGGAAATTGTCTTAATTCCGTCGTTTAAACTAGAAACATAGTTTGCCGGAGTTCCTAATAGGATAATGCCAAGGAAAAGAATAATAAAGTTGATCATGTTTAAATCTAATTTGCCGCCCTTTGAAAAGAAGGACACGACATAAATGATACCGATAATTCCAATTGCCAATGAAAGCAAGCGGCTGTTGTTTAACTTAGTTGCAAACGTCACTTCTTCATTGCCGAGGGCAGTTGCTGCTGCCACCTGTTCACGCGCCTCAATCTCCGGATTGATTTCAATGACATTTTCCTTCTTCTTCGGATGCAGCCAAGCGTTTAATAAAGGAAGAGTGATAATAACGATCAAGCTGGTAACTAGCATCGGTATTGAAAAAATAGTTTCTGATAATGGCACGACGCCCATTGCTTTTTCCATTGGGTGGCCAGGTGTTGAAATCAACACTGGAATACTAGCGGAAAGACCTAATCCGTATAACGTAAATCCGCTGTACGCGGCTGCGATAATCAGCGGGTAGTGAACCCCTTTGACCTTTAGAGCGAGTTTCTTGGCGATGATCCCCCCAATCACCAAACCAAAGCCCCAGTTTAAGTAACTGCCAATTCCCCCGACCAATGTCGCAACGATAATGGCCATTCGAGGAGTATGAACGAGTGAAACAATTTTGTTTAAGAACCGGTCAATAATCGGCGCCTTTGCCAGCACATAGCCCATCGCCAGGATGACAGCCATCTGGGTCGTAAAAGATAACAGATTCCAGAAACCTGCTCCCCAGCTGGTTGTGGCAGCCACAAATCCTTGTCCTTCGACAAGAACCGCCAAAATTAGTGTTAGGATGGTCAATCCAATCGCAAACACAAATGGATCGGGAAGATACTTCCTCATCAGATTCGTGAAAAAACCAGTAATTTTCTCCATGCTTTCGCCCCCTTGTTGTTTTAGAAAAATAGTTTAAGTTAACGCTTTCATTACATTCGAAAAAAAATCCCCTTCGTTAAAGCTTCTATCCTTATTGTAAAGGAATCGAAAAGGTTTCCTCATTAACAAATAATGGATGACAGCGTTCGCTGGGTTGTTGCTCCCCACCATAATGTCAATAAAAAATACCCAGCCCTGCCAAAAGGAATAAGAAACACAAGGGTTCCCTATTGTCTTTTGGAAAAGCTGGGTATTCTTAATTTAAGGTGGAATGGGTAATTCCATCGTTAAGAAGACGCTTTTCGAAAGGTATTTATTTTATAAAAAAACTATAATATCCTTTTGTCTAATTGTCAAATTATTTTTTATTTTCTATCTGATTTATTTTTTCAAAATATCTTTTATGGGCTGCTTTTAACGCGACAATCACAGAATTAACCGAAGGCGCAAAATAATGCTCTTCAATCCGTTTGACAAGCTCGTCAACACCATTCGACAAATTGTAGCCAATCACAAGCCGCTTGATAAAGTCCTTGGCCAAATCAGTAATAAACGTAAACTCCGCATCCACAATGGAATGGTTCGTCGGATCAACCTCAAGAACAATTCCAGCATGCTTATAAATCTCGTACATCGCACTTCCTGTCGGCGCCTTCGCATAGGCAGTCACCAACACCGTATTCATCTCATGTTGTGAATTCAAGTTGGACCCTCCCTTAGTTTTACTATTATTATACCAGATGTGATGCATGGGTGATGCATGGGGACGGTTCTTCTGCATCATTTTGAGCAAGGGAAGGGTTGGGGTTCCTGTTTTGCAAACGAAGGAAGTGAGGCACGAGGACCGTCCCCACGCCTCACTTTATGGTTTTAGGATTACCTTGACCCCTTGCTTTTGAACGCCGACTTCGAAGCCTTCGACTGCTTTTTCAAGCGGAAGGACATGGGAAACCAGCTTCAGATAAGGAAATTTTCCTGAAGAAGCCATGGCGATGGTCCGCTTCAAGGTTTGCTCGGTTACACCGTATACCCCTTTGACCGTTACTTCACCGCGGACGATTTCGTTGGATGGCAGTACTGTTTCCTTGGCGGAAATGCCAACCAATAACAGTTCGCCGCCCTTTGTGCACATCCTGACCCCTGACACCATCGATTGGTGGAAGCCGCTTGTTTCAAACACATGGTCGACACCCTGGCCATTTGTCAACTCAGATATGGCTTCGACATCGTTCACCTGGTCGGCATAGACAATGTCTGTTGCACCTAATTCTTTGGCCAGCTGCAGTCTTTCTTCATCGACAGACAAGCCTGTTACAATCAGCTTTTTCAAGCCGAGGCTGGATAAGGACGCGATTAGGGAAAGACCGATTGGACCCGGTCCGATGACAACAGCCGTGTCGCCTGGCAGAATGTCGGCACGCTCAAGCGCCCGAACGCCAATGCCAAGCGCCTCGAGCATTCCGGCTACCTCAATCGGCATCGTTTCCGGAATCGGCAGAACGTTTTTATAATGAATCGCCGCATATTCGGCCATTCCGCCATTTTGCCGGAAGCCATATTGCAGGGATTTCGCCGGCACCTTGTCCATCGCTCCTTTGCCATGGTCACAAAGATTCGTCCTGCCCCGCTGGCAATTAGCACACTCACCGCAGGCCACATACGGATTGATGATGACTCGGCTGTTTATCAGGTGCTCATGGTCAGGATTGTTCACACCAACGACTCTTCCGGCAAATTCATGGCCGAGAACGACAGGTGTCGCCACCCACTCATACGCGCGCATCCCCTCGTACATGTGCAAATCACTCCCGCAAATGCTCACGGCCTCTACCTGAACAAGCACTTCGTTTTCCTTCAGTTTAGGAGTTTCCACTTCTTTTACTTCTACACCATGGTCTCTTGTTGCTTTGACAACTGCTTTCATGTTTTCTCACCCTTTCTGGATTATGCTTTTTTGCCTCAGCAAGCGACTATAAATCCTTTTTACGGACATTTCATCTTCGTTTTTCACCGATTTTGTCCGAAGATGCCATTCCTACCACTCTTCCACCGCAATCGCTCTGATAGGAGAACCTGTCAAACCTTTCAAATTCAAAGGAGTTCCAATAAAATAGAAATGCTTTTTCGAAAGCTTATCCAAGTTAACGATGTTTTCCATGATTAATATGTTTCTGCTCAGCAGGGCAAGGTGGACATCCCTTTGCATATTGTCATTGATATCGGCATTCGCTAGATCCAGGCCGATTGCTTTAATTTTATTCTCGACGACCCAATCCCCGACAGAAGGAGCAAGGGATTTGCACTGATGGAAGCCTTCGCCATTCCATTCCCCGTCCCAGCAGCGAAACAGCACAATACTATTCTCTTTAATTTCAAGCTGGTCCCTCTCAACCACCGCTTCTACCATTTCCCGCGTGACCGGCTCTGAAGGATTTTTATCCGAACAATCAATTAAAACGGCGTCCCCCATCGTCGCATCAATCGGAATCTGTTCGATCGTTAAGCCATCTTTGAAAAAATGATAGGGAGCATCCATGTGTGTGCCGCTATGGTCGGACATCATGAAAATCTTGCTGGCATAGCCTTCACAAGGTGCCGTATATCTTGGTTTGGAAAAATCGTGAGTGATGTGGTCCATGAACACGACTTTTGGATGGGATGGAAAAGAAACTAAGCCGTCGTACAACAATACTGATAAGTCAACCGTTTTCATAATTACGCACCTCTAGTAGTTTATTTTTTAAAAATGAGCGTGCTGCTCTATTTCTTCAGCCATTTCATCATTTGAAGCAACTGGGCATTTTTCGATTGGAGGGCGTCCGTCTGGGAGTCCTTGGGCCAATCATAAAACCCTTTGCCCGTTTTTGTTCCGAGCTCGCCATTTTGCACTTTTTCCGAAAGTAGCCTTGCTGGTTCAGTCCGGTTCTCCAAATCCTTATAAAGATAGGAGGCAATATGGTGATGAACGTCCAAACCGTTCAAGTCGCGCTGCTCCAATGGTCCGGTGAAGAGCAGCCGGATACCGAGGCTCCAACGGACAACGGTATCAATTTCCTCCGCTGTCGCAATCCCTTCCTCCAGCAGCGAAATCGCCTCCCGCGCCATCGCATGCTGAATCCGGTTACCGATGAAACCCGGGATATCTTTTTGGATTAAGACAGGTTCTTTATGGATTTTTTTGAAAAATTCCATGACTTCATCACAGACTTGATTGGAAGTCGCGTCGCCGCGGATAATTTCCACTAACGGAATAATCGCCGCCGGCATGAAAAAATGCGTGCCGATAAAGCGGTCGCGGTGCTTTAGCTGTTCACTTATCTGGTTAATGGACAACCCCGAAGTGTTCGTAGCAAAAATGGTCGCCGGCTCACAAATCTCTTCAAGCGTTTGAAAGAGATTTTGCTTTAACTCCAAGACTTCCGGAATGGCTTCAATCACCATCCAGGAGTTTTGCGCATCTTGAAGGGTATCTGAAAGTGAGATTCGGCCAAGCGCTTCATTCATTTGTTGTTCTGAGATAAACTCGTATTCTCTTAGAATCTCAAATTGATCCCTGATTTTCTCCAAAGCTCCGCTTAGGACTATCTGGTTCTGCTCGACCATGTGAACGTTTACATTGTGTTGCGCAAGTAATTGAGCAATCCCCCTGCCCATCGTCCCTGCACCAACAACCGTAATTTTTCTATCTTCCATATGAGCGTGGTCCCTCCTTAATTTGAAAATAAAAAAACCCAGCCCCATAAAAAATAAGAACAAACACATCCTTATCTTTCAATGGAAAGCTAGGTATCCTAAATCACATGAAATGGGTAATTTCACCATTAAGAAACTGCTTCTCATTAACTATTAATACTGTTTATATTATTATGATATTTCTAAATTTAGTTTTCGTCAAGTGATGCATAGGGACGGTTCTCATGCCTCATTCTTTGAATGAGGCAGAAGAACCGTCCCTTTGTTTCATTCATTTTGAAAATGAAGCACTAGAACCAATGATCGGCAGCACCGCATGTGATGGGTAGGTTTCCTGGTGGTAGATGGTTTGGTTTGCCGTGTTATATTTGGTGCTTGTGAGCATGGTGTGTCCGGTGTTTAGGTTTGTGTCGTAGCGCGGGAAGTTGCTGGATGAGATTTCGAGCCGGATTTGGTGGCCTGGGAGGAAGACATTGCTGGTTGGCCACAGTTCAATCTCGTATTGCATAATTTCATCCTTGATAGATTCATAGGATCCCTGAACCTGAATCTCCCCATTTCGATAGGATGCACGAACAATCCCATCTGTTAAATTAAATGCCGTTCCATCCGGCAAGACATCGATTAACTTTGCCGTAAAGTCCGTATCGACGGCATCCGTTTTTGCCCACAAGATCACCTTAACAGGGCCGGTGACTTCAAGCGCTTCTGCCAGCGGTTCAGAGGTGTAAACAAGCACATCGTCTCTCTCCTCTAGCTGCCGTTGATCCTTAGGGCCCATCGTTTGGACACCTGCATACAGGGTGCCTCCGCCATTGGTCGGGACTGGGTTTGAAGGATCATAAACAAACGTATCCTTCGGTTCGTCCTTCGTCGGCAATTCCACACCCAATCGCCCATCACCAAAACGGGAATTAGCCTTGCCGTCGCTATGCAAATAGTAGGGAACATACGTGGTCCTGGCCAACGGCCATTCCTGCTCGTCCCGCCACTCATTGACCCCCATCACAAACAGCTTGATCGGCGCTTCATCCTCTACAATCGTGTGTTCACCCTTTAACCAATGATCAAACCAGCGAATGTGCAGCCCCGTCAAATCTTCTTGCCCGTCAATCCAGTCACCGGAAGCCTGCAGCCCGAAATTCCGTTCACCGATGACAGAACTGAAGACCCCATGCCCCCACGGCCCAATGATTAATTTATTCAGCCCCCTGCCATGTTTGTGCAGTTCCGTAAAGTTTTTTAAGGTAGACTGCAACAGATTATCGTACCAGCCGGCAATATGATAGGCAGGGACATGTATCTGCTTATACTTGTTCAGAATACTCATTCGCTCCCCCATATCCTCTTTTATGTTCCCTTCCAGCAGGTCAAAGAAATAGCCAGCCGCATCAAGCTCCTTCAGCGGCGGCCATTGCTGAATCGGCTTATACGAATACCACTCTTCAATCTGGTTATAGGTATCTGCCCATTTTTCCATCATCACTGCATACTCTGCTGAATCACCGTATTTCCTTCTCAGATACTCAGGAGCCACGGACTCCAGCGCCCATGTTTCCGATGACGCAACGAGGAACTTTCCGCCCTTGTCCAGTGAATTATTCCGCCAGTCATTTAACGTCATCGCTGGAACAATCGCCTCCAAATGAGGCGGCTGTTCGGCGGCAGCCAGCAATTGCGTATAACCATAATACGACAGCCCAAACATGCCTACTTTTCCATTTGAATAAGGTAAAGCCGCGGCCCATTCAACGGTATCATAGCCGTCTTTCGCTTCATATAAAAATGGATAAAATTCTCCTTCCGAGTGGAAGCGGCCCCTGACATCCTGGATAATCACGACATAGCCATGCTGCACCAGACGATGGGTATCCAGATAGCGATGCGAATAGAACGGCAAATCCTTATTGTAGGGAAGCCGTGTCAACAGCACCGGAAACTTCCCCTCTTGGCTGGGGCGATAAATATCTGCATAAAGCGTAATCCCATCCCGCATTCTACAAGGCACATTTTTCTCTACCAAAACCTGTTCAATCTTCATTTTTAAAAATTTCACCCTTTCCTCTCCAAAATCATAAGCACCTGAAGCGAAA
Organism: Neobacillus sp. PVCKKU3; assembly: GCF_058323225.1. Taxonomy (NCBI): domain Bacteria; kingdom Bacillati; phylum Bacillota; class Bacilli; order Caryophanales; family Bacillaceae; genus Neobacillus; species Neobacillus sp. PVCKKU3. The sequence continues at coordinate 60,335 of NZ_JBLVQN010000024.1, read as the reverse complement.
TTCTATGCTCCGGCACAGCACTATATCATGAAAAAAATCCACCCGCAGTTCAAAATAGGGATGGACTTTTTCATAAAGGTAAGCCAGCCTAAGCGGCCCGTTCAGTAATATTTTTCTTAAGACTGCCTTTTCGCTTTTTAATTGGCGACAGCTTTCTTTCCAGCCAGCCCATCACCACATCGGCAATCACAGCCATCAACGCGGTTGGGATGGCACCTGCGAGGATAATTGGTGTTCCGTCCGTTACATTCGTGCCACGCAGGATAATGTCGCCCAAGCCGCCAGCACCGATGAAGGTTCCGATTGTGGCAATCCCGATCGTGATGACCAATGCCGTCCTAAGCCCTGCCATAATCACGGACATTGCCAGCGGCAGCTCGACCATCCAGAGAACCTGAAACTTGGTCATCCCCATCGCTTTTCCCGATTCTAGCAAGGCATGGTCGACGTTCCGGATGCCGGTGTAGGTGTTTTTTATAATCGGCAATAACGAATAGAGGAATAAGGAAAATACGACCGTATTGGTTCCGAGTCCCATGACAAGCATGAGCACAGCCAGCATCGCCAAGGCCGGAATCGTTTGGATAATATTAGCAAGCGCAATCACCCACGTGCTCAGCCTGTTGTAGCGAGCAATGAAGATACCCACCGGGATCGCGACAATCGCTGCAAATAAAACGCCATAGGCAGACATGAGGAAATGCCGATAAAACTCGACCCACACATACGCCGCATTTTGTGAATAGTAATACAAAATACTACTGATCGTCTCCATGGTCTCACCCCTCCCCTTCGAAATACTTGTGCTCTTCTAAAAATTCCTTTGCAATAACGGCCGGTTCCTTCATTTTTCCGTCAGCTTCATAATTAAGCTCCTGCATCTTTTCGGTACTAATTTTTCCAGCGAGCTTTTGCAGGATCTTCTTTAATTCCGGATGGGCCTTTAACACGTCGTTTCGTGCCACTGGTGATGTATCGTAAGGAGGGAAGAAATGCTTATCATCCTCCAACACCTTTAAATCAAAGGCACTGATGCGCCCATCGGTCGTATAGGCGAGGACAACATCCATTTTCCCGTTCGCCGCCGCCTGATACACTAAGCCAATCTGCATCGGGAAGGTTTTGCCGAATTTGAATCCATACTCGTTGACAAATCCCTCATAGCCATCGCCTTTCCGCTTTAACCAGGAATTATCGACACCTAATTTCAAATCCGAAACAAACGGTTGCAAATCGGAAACGGTGCTCAGGTTTTCTTTTTCCGCCAGTGCTCTTGTCACTGTAAACGCATAGGAATTCGCAAAGCCGTACGAATCAAACCAAGTTTGGTCAAAGCGCTTTTGGAATTCGCGTTTGACAATCGTAAGCGCTTCCCTCGGGTCTTTGACCGGGTCCATGGCAAGCGCCCCCGCCAAGTCCGTTCCCGTATAGCGTGTCGCCGAGATATCAATATCGCCATTCAGCATGGCCTGATGCTGGACAATGGAAGACCCTAGATTATTGACCATTTCCACCTTGGCATCAGTGTAATGTTCGATCATCAGCCGAACCATATTCCCCATAATCTGTGATTCGGATGTCCCCATCGTTCCTACCTTAATCGTGTTGTCGGCCGCTCCGCTCAAGCCAGGCAGTGCGCAGCCGCTCATGAAAACCGCCACCGTCATGACAACGGCAATCAGTAAATGATTTCTTTTCAACATCTCCGTGCCTCCCTTCCTATGTAGCTTCTCTCATCTTTTTCATTCCTTTAGGCGTTACCCAGCCTTCGACTTTGCCTAAAAGAAGATCGGTCAATAAAGCCAACAAAGTAACAGGAACCGCACCGGCAATAATGAATTCAGGCTGATACAGGTTCAGACCGCTGAAAATGTAATCACCGAGGCCCCCGCCGCCAATAAACGAAGCCAAGGTCGCCCAGCCAATTAAATAGACTGTCGATAAGCGAATTCCTGCCATAATGACGGGAATCGCCAGCGGCACCTCTACATAGCGGATGCGTTCCCATCCGGTCATACCCATCCCGCGTCCTGCTTCGAGCAGACTCTTTTGCACGCCGTTCACACCCGTATAAGTGTTTCTCAGGATAGGTAGGACCGAATAGAAAAATAAAGCAATGATAGCCGGTGTTTTTCCGACACCTAAAAGAGGAATGAAGAAAGCGAGAATGGCAAAGCTCGGAAAGGTTTGAACTATACCTAATATCCCCATCACCACTTCGGCCCCTTTAGGAAACCGCGTTAACGCCACTCCGAGAGGTACCGCGATGAGAATGCCGAGCAGTGCTGCAAAAATCGAAATATATAAATGCTCCCACGTCTTATACAGTATTTCACCGCCGTATGTATTCAAAAATTGTAAAATGGTATTCATGTCATCTCCCTCCTAACCTATTTTTGTTAGTTCATCCACGCCCCAGATTGAATCATAGACAATGTCTACCAAACTAGCTCTCGTGACAATCCCGACAAGGCGATGTTTGTCATCGACAACCGGAACGTATTTCATGCCCATTTTTAAGATTTTTCGGACCGTATCACGAACGAGCGTCTCTTTGTCGACGGTAAAGACCTCTCTTTCGACAACATCTCGTACCAGACTTGCCTTTTTCCGTTTTTGGTCAATAATTTCGACATCAATAACCCCTTGCAGAACCTTCAACTCATCCACGACAAGCAAGGAATCGACGCGATGCTGCTTCATTAATTGGATCGCTTCTGATAAAGAACGGTCGCCCGTAATCGTGATTGGATTTGGGCTCATGATTTGCCCAACCGTTTGGATATTCGGCCTTGCCTGGACAAGACGGTCTTTTCCAATAAACTCTTCGACAAATTCATTGGCTGGATTGCGCAGGATTTCATCCGGTGTATCACACTGAACGATCTGCCCGTCCTTCATAATGACAATCCGATCGGCCAATTTCAGCGCCTCATCCATATCATGGGTGACAAATACAATCGTTTTTTCCAGCTTCCGCTGCAGCTTTTTGAATTCTTCTTGGAGGGATTCCCTGGTAATCGGGTCTAAGGCGCCAAATGGTTCGTCCATTAAAATCAGGGGCTGATCCGCTGCCAATGCGCGCAGTACACCAATCCGCTGCTGCTGGCCGCCGCTTAGTTCATGGGGGTAATGCTCTAAATAATCAGGTGTCATATCAACAAGTGTCAGTAATTCCCGGGCCCGGGAGCGGCGTTTATTCTCTGGGACTTTTAATAATTTTAGGACGAGGGAGATATTTTCCTGAATGGTCATGTGAGGAAATAAGCCAATCTGCTGAATCACATACCCGATCTCTCGCCTCAGCGTCACCGGGTCGTTCTTCATAATGTCTACACCATTGATAGAAATGGTACCCTCTGTCGGTTCAATCAAGCGGTTAATCATTTTCATGGTCGTCGTTTTCCCGCAGCCGCTTGGGCCGATAATACAGATGAATTCTCCCTTGGCAATTTCCAGGTTCAGATCATGAACCGCTCGTTTTCCCCCCTTATACACTTTTGAAACATGATCAAATTTAAGCAAAGTAAGCACCTCCAGTTTTTGTTTAAAAAATCTTAATTGTCTAAATTTAGTATAAAGTAAAGTTTGTAAAATAAAAAGTTTATGAATTTTATAAATTACATCAAATTTACAGATTACATGTATTTTAGATTTACTTTTCCAACATATTCTTAAAAATCCTCCCAATTCCTCCCTTTTTCTATCCGATTCCCCTTTTCGATTTTTTCAAAAAATGTGATATAGTGGCAACGTAATAGGGTAACTGGAAGGGTGAATTCCTTTGGATGAAGAACCATTAGAAAAAATTAATCATATCCAAGAGCAGTTTGTTGAGAAAATCGCCGATAATATGCAAACATACGGGGTCTCCGCTACTGTCGGGAGAGTACTAGGCATCATATATATGAACCGGAGGCCGATGACACTGGATGAACTATCTGAGGAAACGGGAATGAGCAAAACCCGGATGAGCCAAGTCGTCCGTGAAATGGTCGATTTGAATATTGCCGAAAAGGTGTTTGAAAAAGGAGTCCGCAAAGACTTATACACCGTAGAGCAGGATTATTACCAGACCTTCGTTTCGTTGTTCACCTCGAACTGGCGCAAAGCCATCCAGAAAAACAAAATGTTTGAAAAAAAGATGTCTGCTGAACTGCGGTCCATTGTGGATTGTGGGACAATCGATGCAGAACTGGAACAAAAGATTAATGTCCTCCTCAAAGAAACAAAGGAATGGCTGGATTATTATCATTGGTTAGCCCAGTTGGTTGAATTCTTTGACAGCGGAGAGATTTTTAAATATGTTCCAAAGCCATAAAAGCCATTAAGACGTGAATTAGGATGAAAAAAGAAAATGGAAATTACCCCATTTTCTTTTTTTTTATAAATTTTCGAGGAGGAAAATATATGCAGAATAAGGTCATCGTCACTTGTGCCGTCACTGGCGCAGGAGATACAGTCAAGAAAAGCCCCTATGTTCCCGTTACCCCTAAGGAAATCGCCGAATCTGCCATTGAGGCAGCAAAGGCTGGTGCCACGATCGCCCATATTCATGTCCGCGACCCCAAAACCGGCGGAATCAGCCATGACCCGGCATTATTCCAAGAGGTGGTCGAACGGGTCCGTGAAGCAGAAACCGACGTCATCCTCAACCTCACTTCCGGAGGGGGCGGGGACTGGATTCCAAGCGAACAGAACCCAGCCCTCGGCGGACCTGGAACAGACATCCAGACCCCGGAAGAACGCCATGAACCAATTGGGAAATTACTGCCGGAGCTTTGTACATTAGACTGCGGAAGCTTGAATTTCGGCGATCAGCTTTACATAAGCACCACCGATTGGCTGCGCAAACAGGCCCGCCTTATCCAACAAAGCGGAGTCAAGCCCGAATTGGAATGCTTCGATACCGGACACCTCCTGTTTGCCAAGCAATTAATCGAGGAAGGCCTGATTGACGGCGACCCGATGTTCCAATTCTGCCTGGGCATCCCTTGGGGGGCAGCCGCCGATGCGGAAACGATCATTTATATGCGGGATAAACTTCCGAAAAATGCCCACTGGTCCGCCTTTGGCATCGGCCGCATGCAAATGCCGATGGCGATCCAATCGATGCTGCTCGGCGGAAATGTCCGGGTCGGCTTGGAAGACAATCTCTATTTGGATAAAGGAGTGCTGGGAACCAATGCCCAATTGGTTGATAGAGCCGTTAGCATCATGGCAGGGCTTGGCGCCGAACCGATGACCCCTACGGAAGCACGAACCCATTTAGGTTTAAAAAACCCTCATCGAAAGGCTGGGATCTAGTGCACAATCATTCTATTAAACAAGTAACCGTCGTTGGCACAGGAGTAATCGGAAATGGCTGGATCGCTCGTTTTTTAGCGCAGGGATATGATGTCATCGCAACAGATCCAGCACCTGGTGCAGAAGAGCGGATGCGCGCAAGTTTCGAGCGTGCCTGGCCAGCTTTGGAGAAATTGGGATTGGCTGCGGGAGCTTCGAAAGACCGGCTCCGCTTTGAACCAGAATTAGCAAAGGCGGTGGCTGACGCGGATTTGATTCAGGAGAACGCACCGGAGCGGGAAGAACTAAAACGGCGTTTGCTGGCGGAAATTGATTTGAATGCAAAACCGGATGCGATCATTGCCTCGAGTACATCAGGGCTTATGCCTAGCACACTGCAGGCAGACTGCGCCCGGCCTGAACGGATCATCGTGGCCCATCCCTTTAATCCTGTCTATTTGATTCCATTGGTTGAACTGGTCGGGGGAAAGCGGACGGCACCGGAGATTTTGGCGAAGGCGGAACAATTCTATCAATCTATTCAAATGAAGCCGCTGGTCATTTCCGCTGAAATCGAGGGTCATGTCGCCGACCGGTTAATGGAGGCGATTTGGCGCGAAGCCCTGCATCTTGTCAATGACGGGATTGCCACAACCGAGGAGGTCGATGCCGCGATCATCTATGGGCCTGGATTGCGGTGGTCCTTAATGGGTCCCTTCCTAACCCTGCATCTTGCCGGCGGGGAACAAGGAATGAAACACATGCTGGAACAATTCGGCCCGGCCTTGAAACTGCCTTGGACCAAACTGGTCGCACCCGAGCTGACGGAGGAGCTGAGCAATCAGGTGATTGATGGCTGCGAACGGCAGACTGCCGGCCATTCGATTCCTGACCTGGAAGAACGTCGTGACAACTTTCTCATTGAGCTTCAGCAGCTGCTGGAAAAATATTGGCCGGGTGCTAATCTGAACGGGAAGATATAAACTTTTGCCTCTGCTATTATTCATTGTTGTTTCTCGTGTTGGTAGGAGAATTCATAGGCGGAGAATTTCCGGCTAATTCGTATAGATGCAGCTTAAGAAGCAGATATAAGTGGAAATATTCCGATTAACTGCTCTGAATAAGGCAAAATCCAAAGATTTGGATAAGATAAACGGAAAAACTTCCTTTATTTTTAAAGAAATATGGGTATTTCCCAATTTAAACGGAATTTTTCCGTTTATTTTTCAAACACGACGAACTCAACATTCAGTTATATCATAGCCAACTTTTAAAAAAATAATTTTGAATTGGGGGATGTATCCAAATGCCGCAAATCGAAAACCCGCTCTTAATTGAAACGGTGCACGAGGATTGGATTGATTATAACGGCCATATGACGGATTCGGCCTATGCAAAGGTGTTTAGCATCGCAGTCGACCAGCTGATGGTGCGGCTGGGGATTGATGCAGACTTCCGAGAAAAGGCACAGTACACCATTTACACGTTAGAAACCCACCTCTGCTATCTAAAAGAAGCCCACAAAGGCCAGGAGCTGCAGATTGCCCTGCAGCTCCTAGATTATGATGCAAAACGGCTGCACGTATTTTTTACAATGGAAAACACCAACGGCGAACGGCTCGCCACAAGCGAACAAATGCTTATGGGCATCAGCACCAAAACAGGACGATCAGCCCCCTTCCCTCCCAGCATCCTCGCTCAAATTGAACGAGTGGGAGAACTACATAAACATAGGTTGAGACCGAAGGAAGCTGGGAGAAGAATAGGGATATGAAGCAGTGAGGACGGGAGAGGTGTTTCCAAATCGATTGTTTAAATAGTAAAATCATTTTTTGAGGATTTGAACTCGATGTTTCACATAACAGCACTATGGCACAGCTAGCTTTAATCCACTAGCTGTGCCTTTTTACGTGCAAAACTTCCGAGTGCCTTATAAAAACCTTCGCCATGCATCATTCCAAATGGAACCCTTTGCTTTCCATAAATTCCTTCATGTGCACTCGCCTCTTACCCTGCATGAAGTGGGCCATTGATTCAGTCCAGTTGGTATTTTTGTTATTGGTAGAACGCTGCTGATAGTAGTTACTCATGGTTTGGTCATAGTCATCAAGTAAACTATCGTATTTTTCATTGTTATAAACATTTTCATGGAGAATGGCGTCTAATGGGAGTCTTGGTTTTACCTCGTTCTTTTCGGCTGGGACTCCTAAGCATAATCCAAATAGCGGAAACACTTTATCTGGAAGACCCACTAGCTTGCTGATTGGACCGGGATTATTCCGGACGCCGCCGATATAGCAGCCTCCGTAACCAAGTGACTCCGAAGCCGTGATAACATTCTGGGCAATGAGGGCGGTATCAACAGTGGCGACGATAAAATTTTCTAAATTATCATGTTCAATCATAATCCCGTGCTTCCGGCCGGCAGCTTCCAGGCGCTTTAAATCGCCGCAAAATAACAGGAATTCGGCAGCGTCTTTGATATGCGGATTTTTAGCAAGGTCAGCGATTTGTTCCCTTTTGTCTTTGTCTATGATACGAATTATTGAATACGCTTGGACAAAATGCGAGGAAGCTGCACTCTGTCCAGCCTGAAGTATTTCCACCAAATGCTCTTTCGAAATCGGTTCTGCCGAATACTTCCGAACGGAAACATGACTTTGCATCACTTTCATTGTTTCAGATAATGTACTTGTATCTTTCATCTGAATCTTCCTTTCTTGAGACAGAGGGACGGTTCTCTTGCATCACTGTAATTGGGTGAGGCACGAGAACCGTCCCCATGCTTCATCGTGCATCACTGTGATGAAGTGAGGCACGAGAACCGTCCCCGTGCATCACCCTTCCTTGATCTGGTTGCGAAGGGTTCCGATTTTGCTTACTTCTATCTCCACGACATCGCCGGCTTTCATTAGGACTTGCGGGTTGCGTTTGAAGCCGACTCCGCCTGGTGTGCCTGTGACGATGACGTCGCCTGGCACTAGGGTGATGAAGGAGGAGACGTAGTGAATCAGTTCGGGTATGGAGAAAATCATTAAATCGGTTGTAGTATGCTGCAATGTTTCGCCATTTAAACGTGTTTCAAGCGTTAAAATCTCATTGTCTTCGATTTCATCGCGGGTGACCATCCATGGTCCAAAAGCTCCCGTTCCTTCAAAATTCTTTCCTGGGCCCCATTGGTGGGTATGTCGCTGCCAGTCGCGGATTGTGGCATCATTATAACAAGCATAGCCGGCTACATGTTCAAACGCTTGCTCTTTCGGAATCCGTCTGCCTGGTTTTCCGATGATGACAGCCACTTCGCCTTCATAGTCCAGTACATCCGATTCCTGTGGCAGCAAAATCGCTTCATTATGACCAATCTGCGAATCAGCAAGGCGGAAGAAAATCACCGGTTTTTCCGTTTTATCGCGATTTACTTCTCTTCGATGATCATCGTAGTTGACTCCGGCACAAAAGATTTTATTAGGATTTGGAATGACCGGCAAAAAGGTCACTTCCTCGAACGTATAGTCCACTGGTTCATTTTCGAACTCCGAGACCTGCGCTAAATCGGAGGCCAATAAAGACTTTAAGTCTGCAGCATCCACGCGCTTCGTTAAATCAACTATCCCATTATCCTTCGAAATGCCAAACTTGTTTTGGTTTTCAACTTGATAGCTTACTAATTTCATTACTAACACCATCCTAATCTATTAATCATGTATTTGTGAAACCAAACGATTGTTAAATTCTACTTTTTGTAAAACAGAGTCGATAATGTCACGCTCTACTTTTGGATACCATTTGCAATTGCGCGGCCACTCTCTTGGTCGTAATGGCAGCTCACTATGATAGGGACGCGGTTCAAAATACCCGAGATCCGGAATATATTGGTCCATTTCCGTGTACAGTTCGATTAAATTCAGCTCCGGGTCATGATGATACGAAGCAAGATTGTGTCCGGCTGTATGTCTGAACGGTCCCCAGACAAGCGGGATATTTTTACTGGCAAGAAAATCGGCACTTAACGTATGGTGGCTTGAATCTTTTAATTGAAAGGCAATATGGTGCATGATTTTATGGCCGAAGTTTGAAATATTTAAGACATGATGGTCGGAATTACAGGTTAAAAAGGCGGCCCGGTTGCCAATTTTATCGGTCTCGAGAAACCCTAAGATTTCCCTGTAAAAATCAACCGACTCCTGCTGCTTTTTTGACCCCAGCGCAATATGGCCTAACTTAAAGGGGGAAATCGAGTCCCGCCTATACCCCGGTGCAGGCATGTCAATATGGTGGTATAAGTGAATGGTGTAGCCATCTGGATCGTTCAGCTCCAATAACTTCCTGATCCCCGGTTGATAATCTGATTTTATTTCTGAATGAATCCCGGCATTCGCAAGGAACTTCTGAATATTTTCCAAAGTATCGGTTTCAGCAATCTGAAAGCCAAGCGTTGACAATTCACTTTCGCGGCTGCTTCTTAACACAATATTATGATGGTCTAAGCTGCTGCTAAGATATTTTTCCCCCTGATCGCCTTCCTCAACGAGCGACAGTCCGAGAACGTTTTCATAATAGTCCGCCATCTTGGACAGGTCCACACAGTTGAAATCGGCATAACCCAATTGAATCGTTTTAATCACACGATCATCTCCTAACCCGCAATCTTGTTTTTTAAAAATTTTAACTCAGTACCTTGATTCCAAAGCTTTTTGCCAAATCCTCTAATATATCTCCAGCGATTTCAGCTTCGCCTTTTGCATAGACATACCGGTCAGGACGAACAATGGCCACGTCCACGCCACTTTTTTCAAACCATTCTGAAAAGTGGGGTATTTCCTCCAGGATTTGGCCTGCCTTTACGGGCTGCTGCGTGACAACCTGCAGGCATTCAAAAAAGTCGGTTAAGTGGAGGGCGGCTAATTTTTGCTTTAATGCATCGAGTTGATCCTCTGAAACGTTTGCTGAAACAACCACGGCAAACCTGTTGCCAATCACATTATCCGATTTAGCTTGTGTGCCGTCTGCCAATGTTACAGTTGTTTGCGGGAACAAGGTAGTCTCGTCGCTTTTTATAGTAGCATGGTGAAATCCTGTGCCAATTGGTGAAGCCGCCTTTGCCAGGTTGTTCAATGCTTCTTTCACATTTGGAATGCTATTTAAATAGTTAAATAGACGATCTCTGAAATCCGCTATTTCTTGGTTGCTTGTTTGAATAATCTCACCCAGCAGGACCGCATGGCGCATAATCTTTTCTACATGCGGCAATCTCTCTTTTTCATAGGAATCTAGGATGGATTCAGAGAAATCGTATTTGAGGATATGAGCGATTTTCCAGCAAATATTCATCACATCGCGAATTCCCGATGAAAGCCCTTGGCCTAAAAATGGCGGCATTTGGTGGGCTGAATCGCCAGCCAGAAAAACCCGTCCTTTTCTGCCTTCCTTTGCCAGTAAGGACCTGAACACATAGACTATTTTTCTATCAATCGTGATCTCTTCCGTATTCATCCAATTAGAAAGCAGTTCTTTAAGAGATTCATCCGTTTTATACGTGCTCTGGGTTTCGTGCTTAAGGAGGGCAATTTCCCACCTGTACATATCATTTCCCAGATAGATACAAGTAGCTGCCCGGGATGGATTGCAATATTGCTGATTAATATTAGGCAAATTCAGTTCTTTTGGTGCTTTAATGTCGACAATTAACCAAGGGTGGTTAAAATTCATATCTTCTCGTTCGATTCCGATACATTCTCTTATTTTGCTCCTGGCACCATCCGCCGCGATCACATACTTTGCCTGAAACGCTTTTTCCTCTTTTGCAGCTAAATCTTTCACATTTACCGTTACAAGATCGTTGTGTTCTTCTACATCTAATACTTCATGATTGCTGTACATCGTGACATTTTCATGCTGCTTCAGGCCGCTCCTTAATACCTCTTCAATCAAAGGCTGTCTGATAACCAGCGTAGTAGGATAGCCATTGGACGTATTGCCTTCCACACGTTTGAAGCCGAACATCGGCGTTCTCTGTTGATTTAAAAATTTATATCCTTTGGAAACAGTGGATAATTTAAGTATTTCTTCCTCAAGGCCTGCAAATTGTATGATTCTAGCAATATCATCATCAATCACTGCAGCTCTCGGGTTGGGATAAATATCCTTTAATTTGTCAAATATAATCGTTTTAAGCCCGTATCTTCCTAAAATGTTGGCTGCCATTACCCCAGTTGGTCCGCCGCCCGCGATAATTACATCTGCATACATCATGACTTTCACCTCATTTAGTAAAAATTTAAATAGTTATTAACATATTCACATTTAAAACAGTAGTTAATATTCATAATTATCAAACATGTTTTTACAGTTGTCAACAACTATTATCATAATTTGATAATAGATATTAAATAATTAAAAATTAAACCGCTTTATTTTATAGTAATTATTAATATATGATTTTATATAATTGTTTACATCGAATAGTATAGATCGGCTGTTACATATATTGTTAAGTATTATCATAATTTAATAAACAAAATAAATATTTTATGAATTTTTTATATTTTTATAGAATTAATATTGCATTACGATAAACACTACGGATATAATGTAAATAAATTTTTAAAAAATTCGAACAATGGGAGCGTGAAAAATTTTATTAACTAGTTTGCTTAATGAAAGCTGTTATTCTCGATTGGTCAAGTTTGAAAGTTTAAGATAGTATGAACTAATAGGGGGATTTGCTGATGAATGAATTGAAAGCGCATTCTAATCCAAAATTAAGTAGAAATGCCTGGCTGACCATTGGCTTTCTATTTACTGTTTCTATTATTAACGTTGCCGATAAGGCCATTATCGGTCTCGCTTCTGTACCGCTTATGAAGGAATTGAATTTATCACCCTCCCAATGGGGAATTGTCGGAAGCTCCTTTTTCTGGTTATTTTCTATATCGGCCTTACTGGTAGGATTCTTATCGGATTATATTGGCACTAAACGAGTCATTACCGTGATTACTTCCATCTGGGCTGTCGTACAATTTGCCACCATCTTTACGATGAGCTTACCCTATCTTGTCGTCACCCGGATGATTTTGGGAGCCGGTGAGGGGCCGACCTATGGACTAGCTATGACGATGGCCGCAAAATCCGTTCCGAAAGAAAGAGTTGGCGTAAGCCTTACTTTAGTCTCCGTCGGCAATACCGTTGGCGCCGCCATTGCTGCCCCTGTGTTACTTTACTTCATTGTCAATCATGGCTGGCGTTCGGCATTTATCTTTTTAGGAGTCATCGGAGCGATTTGGACCTTATTATGGGTGCTTATTGTAAAAGAAAATAAAGAGGATATCAGTGTTAGACCGATTAAGGTTAAAAACGAGGACGAGGCGAAAGCTAGCTGGTCAGAGGTTTTACCAAAGCTGTTTTCCCGCAATTTTATTCTCATTTCACTGTGTGCTTTTGCTTCTTATTGGTTTTTCGCCATTGAACTCGCTTGGTTCCCTAACTATTTCGAGAAAGCTAGAGGAATAGATGGTACGATGCTGCAGCTGGCGATTATGATTCCTTGGGTGTTGACTACCATTTCACAGCTGTTTTTTTCCTCAGTTTCTGACCGCATTTATGCAAAAACACAAAACGTTGTCCGTTCACGGGTATTTATTGTAGGCCCAATGATGCTTTTGGCGGCACTCTTTTACTACCTGGCAACAGTCGTCGAATCGAGTACGCTTGCCGTTGCCATGTTAACGTTGGCGGTCGCACTAAGAAGTATTATTTTGGTGCTCGGACCAGCGATTTTAACAAGTGTTTTTCCAAAGAAACATTATGGGAAGGCGCAAGGAAGTTATACAGCCATCTATTATTTAGCCGGGATTCTCGCTCCTTTCGTGACAGGCCTGATTATCCAAAATGCCGCTACAACCATCGCAGGATTCCATCAAGCCTTTCATTTAGGTGCCGCTATCATTTTTGTCACCGGCCTGCTGTTCTGGATTTGGGTTCGTCCACAAGAAGCGGCGCAAACCGTTAATAGTCAGAAGGTTGGATGATAGGTAGGCAGGAACTGTTTTTTCGGTAAGTCAGAATATGGAAAGGTTGTATCTGTTTGCGAACCCTTGATGGAGTGGTGCTCCTTCAGGGGTTCTTTTTTTAAAAAAAGAACCCTTGATGGAGTGGTGCTCCTTCAGGGGTTCTTTTTTTAAAAAAAGAAAGTGGGTGAGTTTTTTCGCGAAAAAAAGTTATAATCTAAATAAATAGAGGCTGGAGAGAGTGAAAGAGGTGTCGGGCAGCAAAATGTCGAGTCTTACGAAAATGTTAGCGATTCTAGATTTATTTACCGAAGAAAAACCGATTTGGACGGCGGAAGAAATCACGAATGAATTTGATTTTTCGGTGCCGACCGGTTATCGATATGTGAAAGAATTAAGTACTGCCGGATTATTGGCAAGGGTGAAAGGCGGGTCGTACGTAATTGGGCCTAAGATTATTAAATTGGATCGGCAGGTTAGAATTTCCGACCCAATCATCAAAATTGGCCAGCCGATTATGGAAAACCTTGTGAATTTGACAGGCTGTGAGGTTTTATTGAGCAATGTTTTTAATGAAGAAATTTTAGTGGTACATACGGAAGCACCGGACAATAAACAAACCAATATCAGCTACTCGCGGGGGATTCCACACCCGCTATTCAAGAGTTCTACATCCAAAATTATCGTTGCAAATCTGCAAAGAAACGATCTGATCAAACTGTTTGAATCGCGTCGGGAAGAAATTGCTGAGGCCGGTTTTGGAGGGGATTGGGAAGAGTTTAAAAAAGCCATATCGAAAATTCGCCGTGATGGCTACTGCATCTCTCATGGTGAACTCGACGCCGGACTATCCGCTATCGCCGCCCCCATCTTCAACAGCAACCAAATCAAAGGCAGCCTAAGCCTAGTCCTCCCGACTGCCAGATTCTCCGTATTCAACACGGACAAACTCATCGAAATCGTCAAAGAAGCAGCCAATCTAATCTCAAACCTAATATCAGAACCACTTTGACGAGTGATGCATGGGTGATGATGCATGGGTGATGCATGGGGACGGTTCTCGTGCATCAAAATTAGCGAAGGAAAGAAAAATGCACAGGGACGGTTCGTGCATCAAAATTAGCGAAGAAAAGAAAAATGAGGCAGGAGAACCGTCCCTCTGCCTCAACCGTGAAACCTCGAGCTAAATATGTTATATTTCCATGTATCGAGAAATTTTAGTATTGGGGTTGAATACTTTGATTGAGTACACTGAGCTGCATCATGTAAGTTTGAATGTTACAGATTTAAGCAGGGCAAAGAAATTTTATAGTGAAATTCTATGTTTAAAAGAACTTACCCGGCCTGCTTTTGATTTTGAAGGTGCCTGGTACGGTATAGGAGGTCAACAGCTGCACTTAATTGTCCTTCCCCACTCACAAACCATTCGGCACGACAAAAGCTTAAGCAGCAGGGAAGGACACTTTGCCCTTCGAGTCAAAAACTATGCAGAAACTTTAGCTTGGCTGAAAAAGAACGGAGTAAACGTCCTAGAAAAGTCAAACAGCGTCAGCGGCTTTGCCCAAATCTTCTGCGCCGACCCCGATGGAAACCTCATAGAATTAAACGTTGATCAATCGGAGTTGTGATGCATGGGGATGATGCACGGGGACGGTTCTCGTGCATCAAAATGGGCTGGGCGAAGGAAAGAAAAATGAGGCAGGAGAACCGTCCCCATGCCTCATGCTCTAAATATCAGATTAGGCGAGACCCCTAAAATTCTCGCTGCCTGGCGCTGGGATACGCCTTTGATTGTTTTTACTTTTTGAAAGACTTCCTTTCTTTGTGCCTTTGGCAGTACCTTTACGCGAGTGATATCCACAGGGCCAAGCAGTTTCTTAATGACGACCCTTGCCTCTTCGTCCGGCAGCCTTCTTCTTTTCTCTTCCAAGCATTCATCGTTGTTAATTTTTTCGTTATATTCTTTAAATTTTTCCATCGCAAAGGTTTGATCAGGGGATATCTTTCCGAGAATAAAGTTTGCATCAAGCAGATTTCTTTTATCATGGGGGTTAAAAGCGTAGTACTCACAGCAGCTGCTCCATCTCCATTCATTTAGTCTGTCCACGATTCCAGCCTTAACGGGATTTTGATGAATGTACCTAGTAACTGTTAGTAAATACCTATTATCTTCTACATTTTCACTTCGGAATCTCCCCTGAAACAAATGCCCTGTCGTGTCGTACTTCCAGTTATAATACGAGGCATAGCTGACACCAATCCGCTTCATCGTATTGGAAATGGTTTCATTTCCTTCCCGGATAAGGAGATGTACATGATTGCCCATCAAACACCAAGCATATATCTCCAAATCCGATTCAGCTTTATACTTTTCTAGAATATCAAGAAACCTATTACAATCCTCATCATCATGGAAAATCTCCTGCCGATTCGCTCCTCTCCACATAATATGGTATATACCGCTCATACTCTTCAACCTTGCTGCTCGGGACATCTCAATCACCTGACCTTGAAATTAAATGGGGAAACAAGGTGAAGCATGGGGACGGTTCTTATGTCTCAAAAATGTACAACAGGCCGTATTAAATAAAAAGTTATGTAGACCAAGATGGTTATTATTAAGGGAAAATTCATATAAAAGTAGTTTAAAAGTGGGTTAATTAAGAAGCGCGAGAACCGTCCCTAGGTTCTGCCTGGTTCCGGGGGTTTATCTGAGGTTACAGCTCTATCATATACTACTTTAAATAGTTTTTCATCTTTTTACCATTTAAGGGGAGGCAAAAAATTAGAGGCATGAGAACCGTCCCCACGCATCAGCGGCGAATCGAAAAATGATGCATGAGAACCGTCCCCATGCATCACTATTTCAAACCACGTATACTGCGTTTTTGCCGGCGAGTTTGGCGTTGTACATGGCGGAGTCTGCGCTTTTTAGGATGGTGGCGGGGGTGTCGTCTGGCTGGCAGACGGCGATGCCGATGCTGGCGGAGACCCTGCAATCGTTGACGCTTAGCTGCAAAAGTTTTAAGATCCGGTTTGCTAGAGCCTCCGCTTGATGGGTGTTTGCGCCTTTAAGCAGCACTGTGAACTCATCACCGCCAAGGCGGCTCACAAAAACATCCTCATCCTCTATTTCTTGTAATTTTCCGGAAACCTCGATTAACACCTCATCCCCGGCCTCGTGGCCATACTGATCATTCACCCTCTTAAAGCCATCCAAATCAATAAACATCAGACAAACCTGCTTCTTTTTCCTTAAGGAATGCTCTAATTTTCTCAAAAAATAATGTCGATTGGGGAGGCCTGTCAGCGAATCATATAAAGCCATTTGCATTAGTTTTTCATTTAACTCTTGTATTTTTAGCTGTTTGTGTTGGAGCTTGTCCGTTAATACCCCTACCCCAATCGAGCAGGATAGAGTAATGACAGAGATGCCGATATGCAGCGCCGCGCTTTCATCGATCATGTCCTCACTGTGGAACTTTTTTTCATAAAAAAACCAGCTTAAATGATAAGCATTAAGGATGATTCCAGTAAAAACGCCGCCATATAATCCTAGATAATAGGAAAAGATAAAGCACGGGAAAAGCAATGCAAACCACGCCATGTCGTCGATGTAAAACGTTTCGTAGTCATCTAGAAAGTCGGGTAAGAATGCAAAAAATATACATAGCAAAACAAGCGGCACAGGAATTTTCCTACTAACGCCCACATTCAAATTCATCAATCAGTTATCCTCCTTGGCAGCCCAGCCGAAAATAGCAAACATCCCCATTTCAAGGAATTAATTTAGTAAAATTATAATTCAAATTCACATATTTTAATAGATTACAAAAAATGGTGATACATGGGGCTGAGGCATGGGGACGGTTCTTATGCCTCAAAAAAAGAAAAATGATGCATGAGAACCGTCCCCATGCATCACTCAATCAATAGAGCCCATTGTTTGGAATACTTCGTTTGTTTGTGGTGTGACGTAGAGGGTTCGGCTTGGGAAGGCTATTTCTACTGCCTCTTCCTCTAGTATCGCCTTGATTTCTAGATTGATTTCGTGTTTGATTTTTACGTGTTCTGCCCAAACGGTCGAGTTTGTGAAAAAGTAGATTAGAACATCGAGACTGCTCTCGTTATAGTGGTCGAACGCGACCATAATGGTATCCGGGTGGATTTCCTCATGCGTCCTTAGCAATTGTTCAATCCGCCTCACTACTCGTTCCAGTTCTTCCTTCGTGGTTTTATAGTTAAGTCCTAAGTGAAAATCGATCTTTCTTTTTCCCATACGGCTCCAGTTCGTAATCGCTTCGTTCGCGAGTGTCGCATTTGGAACCGTCACTAGAGCTTGGCTAAAGGTTCGAACCTTCGTGCTTCTAAAATTGATATCTTCGACAATCCCCTCTACGCTCGGCGTCTTGATCCAATCTCCTATGGAAAATGGTTTTTCCGTGACAATCACGACCCCGCCAATGAGATTCCCGACCGCTTCCTTTGCCGCTAAAGCAAAGGCAAGTCCCCCTAAGCCAAGGCCGGCAACCAATCCATTGACATCATAATTAAATTCCTGCCCGATAATACTGATACTAATGGCGATAATAATGACGCGAATGGTCCTTGAAATAAACGGAAGAAGAATCAAATCAATCTTATTATTCATTTTTTCGTTAACACTGATCAAAATTCCTGTGCTAGGAGAGGACAAATTAAACAATCCCCATGTAATTAAAACAATGATCATCGAACGCAAAAATTTGATAAACAACGCATTTTGCTGCTCCATAAAAGGGAAATAATCCATTGCCAGGTACAAACCTACAATAATAAACGCCCACCCTAAAGGACGCTCAAAACTCAAACAAATCTGTGTTAAAAATTCAGTCGGTGTTTTGCGGGCCAATTTTACAATCAACTGAAACACATATTTGGTAAACAGGTTTCTAAAAAGAATAAATACAACCAAAATTCCAATCGAAATTCCTAAATTTTTTAACATGTCATAGTCTATGTCCGCCGTTGAAAAAGCCAATACCAAAGAATCCAAAGACATTTCAAAAATACCTTCCCTCTACTCCAAGACTTTATAACATCATTAAACCATTACAACGAAATATAATAACTTTTTAAAAAAAATAATGGAATACATCAATAGTCTCAGATTGAAGCACGGGGACGGTTCTCTTGCCTCACAATTGCCTGTGACGAGTCAGCTTTAGCAGAGGTGAGGCAGAGGGACGGTTCTTATGTTTCAAAAAATGGTGTACTAGTAGACACAAATCAATCCGATTATTACCAATAGTTAAGTTAGGAGAAAATGGCGGGCAACGACTGAAATGAGGCACGAGAACCGTCCCTACGTATAATAGCGCGGAGTACGATAGTACATGGTTTGGTTAAAGGCTGGATAGATTGAGTTAAAGTGTATAAAGATGTTTGCATCGAGCAGTTCGGGATACTGACGGAAAAGACATTGGTCACCATAGATGATAGCAGATAGGGCAAGGTTCAATTCACGCTGGAAGATCAGGAATCGCCGCTGTGCCGTTTGTTCATCAAATTCCCCTCCACTCACATACACATTTCCGCTTAAAATAGGCGCCCCCTTCTTTGTTGTCATCCATTCTGCCAGTACTTCATCACGCTTGGAAACGTTAATACCTGTTAAATCATAATGATAACCAATACTCAAAAACAAGTCACCGGTCGTATCGGAATGTGTCAAAGTGTATTTTCGGCCATAAACCTGCATCGATGATGAGGAAGGCAAGCAGTTAACATGCAACTTAGAAGGATTGAAATCCGGATTCATAAACATACTCCCTATAAAAGATTTAACCCTTTATAGAATATTTCGGAAAAATGAAGACTGTGAACCATTTTGGCGGTTCTTTTGTTTAGAGTAGCTGGCGATGATGCATGAGAAACGTCCCCGCGTCTCAACACAAAATGATGCACGAGAACCGTCCCCATGCATCAAAAGACCTGTTTTTGCCCGATTTACAATATTCTCAAAGTCTATTAACGTCGGCTCAATATTTCTCCTGTATTTTTGTATATGAAATACATATTCTTACAGGAGATGATGAAAACGTGAGAAAGAGTTTAGTAGCTGGATTGGCTTGTTTGTCTTTGGCGGTAACGACCGCTGCCCCTTATGCCGCATTGGCCAAGCCTATTGAAATTTCCCCGACTGAAAATGGACAATCGACCTTGCGCCCGCTTACCTCTAATGTGGCGGTGATTGCCCACCGCGGTGCCTCCGCTTACGGCCCGGAACATACTCTTGCAGCCTATAAGCAGGCAATGACCATGAAGGCAGATTATGTAGAATTCGATTTGCAAATGACGAAGGATGGTCAGCTGATCGCCATGCATGATGAAACGCTCGCGCGGACAACCAATGCCAAGGAGCTTTATCCTGACCGATCACCATGGCGGGTAAAGGATTTTACGCTCGAAGAAATCAAACGTCTGGATGCAGGTTCATGGTTTAACAAAGCCTACCCGGACAAGGCGAAACAAGCGTATATTGGACAGCAGGTGCCAACCCTTGAGGAAGCCATCGAGTTTGTCAAACAGCACGGAAACGGCAAAGTCGGCCTCTATATGGAGACAAAAGCACCGAACGTTTACCCCGGAATGGAAGAGAAAGTCATTGATGTTTTGAAAAAAACAAATGTCCTAGACAGCGAAATGCTTTTTCTAGAGTCGTTCAGCGAGGACTCACTGCGTAAGTTAAAAACACTTGCCCCTGATGTCAAGCTGATCCAGCTTTATACAGGTGCCATGCTGGCTGGCAAGGATGTCTCACAGGAAATGAAGCGAATCTCTGATTATGCTGCTGGGATTGGCCCTAGTAAGGAGCTGGTTGTTCCAAAGCTGATGGAGGCTGCCCACCAGAACCAGCTGCTCATCCATCCGTGGACTGTCAATGCTCAGGACGATATGGTTTCATTGCTTTCCCTGGGTGTGGACGGTGCCTTTACCAACAATACGGACCTGCTGGTTGATTTAGTTGAAAAACCGTTTATTTCACATGGAGTGGCGAGCGGGGATGTAACCGATTCGTCTGCGATTCTATGGGCACGCACTAACGCGGCAACAAATGTTCAATTTGAAATTTCCACGGACAGCAGTTTTAAACACGATACCATCGTAAAAACAAGCCCTGCAGACGTGGAGCATGACTACACAGTTAATGTCCAGATTGACGGATTAAGGCCGGATACGACTTATTATTACCGGGCACATGCGGTTTCCAGCAAATATATCGTGAACGGTTCCTTCAAAACGGCACCGGAGGAAAACAGCTTGAAGCCGTTGACCATGGTATGGGGCGGGGATACGGGCGGCCAGGGAGAGATCCCTCCATTTAAATCGTACAAATCGATGGCAGCTTTAAATCCAGACTTCTTCCTGTTCAGCGGGGACACCATTTATGCTGATAATGCAACACCGGCCGTTCCGAATCCTCCGTCTGAAACCGTACAGGATTTCTGGGCGAAGTATAAGGAGAACCGGACCGATGCTGGGCTGCGCAGCCTTTTGCAAAAAACAGGAACCTTTGCCATTTGGGATGACCACGAGGTAATCAATGATTTTTCCGGACCGTCCCAGCCTCTGACACCAACCGGATTAAGTGCGTTTAAAGATTACTGGCCGATTTCAGGTGAACGCAGTGAAGCAGACAAGCTTTATCATAAATATTCTTGGGGAAACACGATGGATATGATCATCCTTAATAACCGGGGATACCGCTCACCGAACACTCAGCCCGATGGTGCGGATAAAACCATGCTTGGCGATGAGCAGGTACAATGGCTTAAGCAGCAGCTTCTTGAGTCAGATGCCAAAGTGAAACTAGTCGCGACTTCCGTGCCAATCTCAATTCCGACCGGAAAAGCAATGGCGCGGGACGGATGGGCAAACGGCGACAACGTCAACCCGAATGACCCAACCGGCTATGAGAACGAGTTCAAGGAAATCTCTGATTTTATTATCGAAAAAGGAATCAAGAACGTCTTTTTCGTCACGACCGATGTCCATTTTGCGGAAGTCATCAAGTATGACGCCAACCATGACGGAAAAGCGGATTATAACGAACTCATCAGCGGACCTATCGGCGCAGTAAAAATCAATCCGGGAACATTAGACCCAACCTTTGGACCTGAAAAACTATACGCAGAAGGCAACTTCTTCAACTACGGCGTCTTCCGCGTCGACCCAGCAACACAGCAAGCAACAGTAGAAATCCAAGACGAAAACGGCAAAACCCACTTCAGCCACACCTTCGAACTGGAGTAATGCACGGATGAGGCATGGGGACGGTTCTCGTGCCTCAAAATAGGTGATGCATGGGGACGGTTCTTGCGTTTCAAAATAGGGGTCAGGCAACAGCTACCAAAAAACAACCTACTAAAATGAGGCATGGGAACCGTCCCTCTGCCTCTTTCATAATTTACAGGGGATGATGTGCATGGAACAAGTGAAAAGGAATTTCAATTTTCTATTGCGGATACTTCCACGTGCTCTGCAACTATTTTTGAATGTGACGCTTGTCTTGCTGGCTACCATTCTAGCAATATTATTGGTGAAAGAATTACTCATTTTTGGCCGGATGTTGGTGGACAATGGCAGCCATGACCACCAGCAGTTTTTTGCCAATATCCTGCTCTTCTTTTTATATTTTGAGTTCATCGCGATGATTGTTAAATACTTCAAAGAACAATACCATTTTCCAATTCGATACTTTCTATACATTGGCATTACCGCAATGATCAGGCTCATCATCGTGGAGCACGATTCTGCATTAAACACCTTAATCAACGCACTGGTCATCCTAATTCTTATCATCGGCTATTTCATCTTAAACCTAACTCCCCGCGAAAGGCCCGAGAGGATTTGGAGGCATAGTTGATGCATGGGGACGGTTCTTCTGCTTCAAAATAGAATAGAAAAACATAATCACACCACGATGGCATTTTGAAAACCCTTTCATCCCTGCGAAGGTGCCACCAATTCCACTTTCATTCGATCCGGGTCTTCAAAATACACCGCATAATGGTCTGTTCCTCCGGCAAAGGGATGCTTGTCCTCATATAAAATCGGTACATTTCTATCTTTCAATTTACTCGTTATATCCTCAACGTGCTGGCGGGATCTGGCATGAAAGGCCAGATGATTCAGACCCACACGGCATCGGTGATATGCTACATTTAAATATTTTTCCTCTGCCTGCACAAAAACAATATAAGTTTCACCCAATTTCCAGCTCTGGCCCCGATCCCATTTTTGATACATGCAATAACCTAACTCTTCCAAAAACCAACCCCAAAAGTCAGCCGAAATCTTTAAATTTGAAACATATAGCTCGATATGATGAATTAATCCTTGCGACACCTAAATTCCTCCTAGTGGTACATGTGACGGTTCTCCTGCTTCAAACATATGTATCACGCTAAGAATCTATAAACATTCCATGCTAACAAGAGAGTTATCCCAAAAGATTAATGGGAGCATATGCGGAAAAGAGGCACTAGAACTGACCCTGTTCAATTTATATATTCAATAACCTTCACTTAAAATTCCGCAAAACTCCCCCTTTTTCTCCATAATACATCAAATTCCTGCAGGGAAATATAATACATTCACTTTCTCTAATCACCAAACCACCAAGAACTTATCATGATAATAAAGGGAAGCAGAAATCTTAAGTATGACACAACCTTGGTGTAACATGACGTCCCCCTAATTCCAATGGTTTTACTTTCAGGAGGCCTTGATTCTTTTCCGTTTTAGTCTTCCAAAAAAACCTCAATATTTAATATTAACTAACAATCATTAATAAATTAGTATGAATAACAAAAAGAGAAGTGCACCGATAGCACTCCTCTCTGAATCTCTAATGTTCAAGAGGGAAACTTTTAAAAAATCCCCTTAAGTCGGACGTCTTGGGTAGTTCCCCTAATTATTGATAAAATCTATGGCAAGACCCGTAACTAATCACACTTTTCTCATTTTCTATAAAGAATACACTTTCGAGCTTATAAGGTACTTATCGACAATATCCTGTCGGACCTTGAATCCAATTCCAGGTCCGTCTGGTACAGCGACAATACCTGGCTTGCTTAGGACAACCTCTGGTTCAATTATATCTTCTGCCCAATATTTCTTGGAGGCAGAGGTGTCTCCTGGAATCGTAAAGTTTGAAAGAGACGCAATCGCAATATTATGAGCACGTCCGACCCCCGATTCAAGCATTCCTCCGCACCAGACAGGAATTCCATAGGATTGACAGAGGTCATGCACCTTTTTAGCCTCCGTTAACCCGCCAACACGGCCAATCTTGATATTTATAATCTTACAGCTTCCTAGCTCAATCGCTTTTCTGGCATCCTCTACGGAATGAATGCTTTCGTCCAAGCATATAGGTGTTTCCAATTGACTCTGTAACTTGGCGTGATCAATGATGTCGTCATGGGCAAGCGGCTGCTCAATCATAATCAGTCCATATTGATCCAGCTCTTTTAGAAGGTCAATATCCTCCAATGTGTAAGCTGAGTTCGCATCGGCCATAAGCGGCACATCATAGCCGAATTTTTCACGGACTGCCCTTACCCGCTCAACATCAACACCCGGCTTGATTTTTATTTTAATTTTTTTATAGCCTTCCTCAAGAAACTTTTCTACTTTGTTTAACAATCCTTCAACAGTTGGCTCAATCCCAATACTTACACCAACCTCAATTTCTTCCTTTTCTCCACCCAATGCCGCAGCAAGGGAGATTCCCTTTTGCTTTGCGAATAAATCCCAAATCGCACTTTCAATACCCGATCTCGCCATGTTATTTCTGCGCATCCAGGCAAATTCTTTCGTGAAATCCTCTGGAGATTCAAAGTCCATTTCGAGTACCCTTGGAATGATGAACTGTTCTGAGATATGGACAGCAGTATCGATTGTTTCCTCATTATAAACTGGTGCATCCATCGCTACGCATTCTGCATAGCCGACATGACCATCTCCATAAACACTAACGAGAATAAATTCACGCTCCGTTTCCGTCATAAAGCTCGTCTGGAAAGGAGAAAGGAGCGGCATTTTTAAACGTTCAAATTTCACTTTTTCTATTTTCATATGTAGTTCCTCCCAAAACGGCAAAGTATCTGCCGTTATTATTTCTCTTAATCCCTCGTCATTTTAATCATCCGCCAAGACAAAAAGCCATTCATCACGTTTTTTAAAAAACGTCTAAAAATCGACCTTCAGCCCGTTTTTTTCAAAAGTCGCCAAAATTGCCCTCGTTAAGATTTCCGTCCCCGCAATTAAGGCTTCACGGTCGAACGTCATTTTCGGATGGTGCAGGCCTGGTGTTAATCCACATCCTAACCCCAGCATAGTTGCTTTTACCTCTGGCCGTTTAACAGAATAGAAATGAAAATCCTCGCCGCCTGGAGTAACGCTTGGCGGCAGCAAGTTTTCTTCCCCTAGCACACTTGCAATCGATTCCGCCATAATATCCTTCGCTTCATCGTTTACCTCAGCCGCTACTACTTCAGATTCATACGTATAAGTAATTTCTACTTGATACAGCTCGGAAATACTGGCAATGACCTTTTCAACCTTCTCCTTCAATAGCCCCATCAACTTATTGGATTGGGCACGGAGATCAAGGCTGAACTCAGCGGACCCCGGGATAATATTGCTATTTTCTCCGCCAGCCATAAGCTTTGTCATTTTAACGGAATAAGGGACCATTGGATTAAGGTGGATTCCATTCAAATTCTGAACCAATGCAGATGCAACCTCAATGGCATTTGTCCCTAGGTGCGGCCGGCCGCCATGACCGTCGTCCCCGACAATTTTACCTGAAATAAATTGGCCAGCTCCGTGGACAATAGCAGGGGCTGCTTTTCCATTTTCAACCTCCAATTCCGGCCGCAAATGAACCCCATATAAATAATCCACATCATCAATGGCCTTTTT
Organism: Neobacillus sp. PVCKKU3; assembly: GCF_058323225.1. Lineage (NCBI taxonomy): Bacteria > Bacillati > Bacillota > Bacilli > Caryophanales > Bacillaceae > Neobacillus > Neobacillus sp. PVCKKU3. Next base: position 35,070 of record NZ_JBLVQN010000024.1, on the reverse strand, counting down.
TTCGACCATTGTTAAGGCGCCATTTCCTTTTTCCTCCGCTGGCTGAAAAATAAACTTTACTTTTCCCGGCAGTTTCACATTCAATTTTTTCAGTGTCATAAACACGCCTAATGCTAATGTCATGTGGGCATCGTGGCCGCAGGAATGATTCGCTTTCCACGTGCCGTCCACCTCTTGCCACAAGGCATCCATATCTGCCCGGAGGCCCACCGTCAAAGGCCCCTTGCCAATTTCCGCTATCACCCCTGGACAATCATCAAATGTCTGAACCAAATCAGCCCCTAAATCCTCTAGCCGTTTAGCGATATACCGGGTGGTGTTTACCTCTTTCCAACTCACTTCCGGGTGTTGGTGAAGGTATTCAAAAATGTCATAGATTTGAGATTTAAGGGTGCTAACCGCTAATGTTCCAATCATAACTAAATCTCCTTTGTTTTACTGGGACGTGGCTTCTCCAGAAATCATGGTCCGCCAGCCCATTTTATTTCGCAAAAACTTCCGTTTCTACTGTATATTTTTCCAATGCAGCTTGATTAACCTCATAGCCAATTCCCGGTTTCTTGGAAAGTTCAATATTGCCCTCTGAATCCATATCAATCCATGGGTCAATGATATCCTGTTCCCAATAACGGGCAGAAGGAGCTGTATCCCCCGGAATTGTAAAATTGTCCAAGCTGGTGATGGCTAGATTGTGAGCACGCCCTATACCGGACTCGAGCATCCCGCCGCACCATACCGGAATATTGTTCTCTTTGCATAAATTGTGAACTTTAATAGCTTCAGAGATTCCGCCTACTCTGCCAATCTTAATATTAATAATTTTACAGCTTCCAAGTTCAATCGCCTTTCTGGCATCATCAACGGAATGAATGCTCTCATCAAGGCAGATTGGGGTCTGAATCTCAGCCTGTAATTTGGCGTGATCGACAATATCATCATGGGCCAGCGGTTGTTCGATCATAATCAGCCCGAGGCTATCCATCTGCTTAAACAGGCTTACATCATTCAATGTATACGCTGAATTAGCATCCGCCATCATTGGAATATCGCCATATTTGTCTCTTACCGCCTGCAGCATTTCAATATCCTTCCCAGGCTTAATTTTAATTTTGATTTTTTGAAATCCCTGTTCGAGATACTTCCCTACCGTTTCAAGAAGCGCCTCTTTCGATTCCTGAATCCCGATACTGACTCCGACGGCAATCTTTTGTTTCGTTCCGCCGATTACTTCCGCAAGAGGCTTACCCTGCTTCTTAGCATACAAATCCCAAATAGCGCCTTCCAAGACTGATTTAGCCATATTATTACGGCGGACTTGTTTAAAAAGTTCATTCACTTCATCCGGATGGCTGATTTCTTCCTTTTGAAAAAGAAACGGAATAAGGAAATCCTTCAATATATGCCAGGCCGTATGGACAGTTTCTTCATTATAAAATGGGTTGGAGTTGACAACGCACTCCCCGTAACCGATATCGTTTCCAGCATAAACCTCTGTTATAATAAATTCACGATTCGTCTGGGTACCAAAGCTTGTTTGAAACGGGAACTTTAAATCCATCTTTAGTTTTCTAAGTACAACTTTTTCAATTTTCATCCTATTATCCCCTATCTTATTCATATAGATGGCACGCAACTGCATGATTCGCTGCAACCATCTTCTTCACCGGGACTTCTTGTTTGCAGATCTCCGTGGCGTATGGGCATCTTGTATGAAAAACACAACCAGATGGAGGGTTTAACGGTGAAGGAACCTCGCCTCTTAGCGTAATTCGTTCTTTTTTTACGGCAGGATTTGGAACCGGTACTGCTGATAGTAATGCCTGAGTGTAGGGGTGAAGCGGATTGGCATACAATTCATCCGTCAACGCCTCTTCTACCAGCTGCCCTAAATACATAACCCCAATACGGTCCGAAATATGACGTACAACACTTAAATCATGGGAAACAAACAAATACGATAGTTGGAATTCATCTTGAATCTCTTCTAATAAATTTAAAACCTGCGACTGGATGGATACATCAAGAGCGGAAACAGGCTCATCACAAATAATCAACTTCGGGTTGACCATCAGCGCTCTTGCTAAACCGATTCGTTGCCTTTGCCCTCCCGAAAATTCATGGGGATAGCGATAATATTGCTCCGACTGAAATCCCACTCTGTGCAGAATATCCATGACACGCTCCATCCGTTCCGCTTTGTTGCCAATACGGTGGATTTTAAGCGTTTCTTCTAAAATATGACCAATTCTTTTTCTTGGATTCAAGGAGGAGTATGGGTCTTGAAAGACCATCTGCAGTTCTTTTCTCATGTTAAGGAGTTCTTTCCCCTTAAGCTTATAAAGATCCTTTCCCTGATAAAGAGCTTCTCCCCCAGTCGGCTCGACCAGCCTCATCACGGTACGGCCTGTAGTGCTCTTACCGCATCCGGATTCTCCTACTAATCCATAAGTTTCACCCTCGTATATATCAAATGATACATCGTTGACTGCTTTCACGTGACTAGTCACTTTTCCTAATGAATTGGTGACGGGGAAAAACTTCTTTATGTTCCGTACCTGCAAGAGCGGCTGTTCCCTTTTAGCTGTTTGTACCGACATAGCGATCCTCCCCTGCTTTCAACACTTCTTCATAGTGCCAGCACCTAATTTTATGTCCGCTTACTTCCTCTTTGAGTTCCGGCATCTCTTCTTTGCATTTTTGGCTGGCAAACTCACAGCGCGGGGCAAATCTGCAGCCCTTCGGAACTTGATGTAGCGTCGGAACTTTCCCTTCAATGACATGAAGCTTTTCCGAACGATTTCCAGTTAAATGCGGAATGGATTTTAATAACCCCCGTGTATACGGGTGAAAAGGGGACTTAAATAAAGTTTCTACATCAGCCTCTTCGATTACCTGTCCCAAATACATCACGACAACCCGAGTACAAACCTCAGCCACTACGCCTAAATCATGGGTAATCATGATGGTCCCCATGTTATAATCCTCTTTCAATTCATGAATCAAATCGAGGATTTGTGCCTGTGTCGTCACATCAAGTGCGGTTGTCGGTTCATCCGCAATTAACAGCCGTGGCTGACAGGATAGGGCCATTGCAATCATCACACGCTGTCTCATCCCTCCCGAAAGCTCATGAGGATACTCATGGACTCTTTTTTCTGGAGAAGGAATGCCCGTTAAACGAAGCATTTCAACCGCCCTAGCATAAGCCTCTTTTTTACTGCACTTTTGATGTAGAAGAATGGATTCCGCAATTTGATTGCCTACTGTGTACACCGGATTTAACGAGCTCATTGGATCCTGGAAAATCATCGAGATATCATTTCCTCTAATGGCCTGCATTTCACTTACGGAAAAATTTAAGAGATTCTTACCTTGATAGAGAATTTCCCCATCATACATAGTGGAGCCTTCATCCAACAGCCGAAGGATGGATTCGGCTGTCACACTTTTTCCGCACCCGGATTCCCCAACGACGCCAACAATTTCCCCCGCATAAACGCTAAAGGAAACACCATCTACAGCAGTAACCGTTCCCCGCTCTGTCCTAAAATGTGTTTTTAAATTTTTTACTTCCAACAATTTTTCCTGCATTCACTCTGCCCTCCTCTGCTCCTTATTTCTTTGCTTTATTATTATGAGGGTCCAACAAATCACGAAGGCCATCACCAAACAGATTAAGGCCCAATACCGTAAGCATAATGGCGATACCCGGAAACACAGTCATCCACCAGGCATTAAAAATAACCATCTTGCCATCATATAGCAGATTTCCCCAACTTGGAGCAGGTGCGGGAATTCCTGCACCTAAGAAGCTTAGCGCTGCTTCGGTAATAATCGAATCTGCAAAGATAAAGGTTGCTTGAACAACCAATGGAGATATCACGTTAGGGGCAATGTTAGACCAGATAATTCTCGATGAACTGGCGCCCTGAGACCTCAGTGCCTCAATATAGGTTTGCTCCTTTACCACAAGTGCCGAGGAACGGACTGTCCGCGCCACATAAGGTGTGAACACGATACCCAAAGCAATAATAACGTTTTCTACCCTTGGTCCCATTGCCGCCATAATCGCAATCGCGAGCAAAATAGCCGGAAAAGCCATTAACCCATCGCAAAGTCGCATCAAAATATTATCCAATGAACGAAAATAAGCGGCATAAAGTCCGATCACCATTCCTGCCAATGAGGTAATCAACGCAACAGAAAACCCTACCCCAATCGATACTTTGGCACCATGTGCCACCCGGGCAAGCAAGTCGCGGCCATAATTGTCCGTTCCTAAAAGATATTCCGAACTAGGCCCAAGCAGGCGCTTTTTGGCATCTAATTCATAAGGATCATGAGCGGTCAGCAATGGCCCAACAAGAGTGAACAAAAGAATCAGCAAAATAATAATGCTTCCTGTGAGGGCTAATTTATTCGAAAAGAAACGCCGAATCATTAATTCACGTCGTTCTTTCTTAATATGATTTTTCACGTTGGATAAAGCTCTTTCCTCCGTGACGGTTGATGTTTGCATGAATTAGCTCCCCCTTCCTATTTCCTGCTTAATCGTACTCGTGGATCGATAACACCATATAATAAGTCAATGATGAGATTAATCGTGACATAGCTAAATGCGACAAGCATAATGGCCCCCTGTATAACCGCAAAATCACGGCGTTCTACCGAGTTGACGATTAATTGCCCAATTCCAGGAATATTAAAGACTGTCTCTACTACCGCCGCCCCGGCCACAAGGGTTCCAAAGGTTTGACCAATGATTGTTAGGATGGGAATGAACGCATTCCTTAACGCATGCTTATATACAATCACTTTTTCTTTAACCCCTTTGGAGCGGGCCGTTTTTATGTAATTCGCATTTAAAATATCCAGCATAGATGATCTGGTCATCCGTGCAATCAGGGCAGCCTGCATCATTCCTAAAGCAATGGCAGGTAAAATTAAGTACCTGATGTGAAGATACAGCCCCGCATCCAATGGCTTATAGCCCGCTACAGGAAGCCACTTTAAATGGACTGCAAATAATAGAATTAAAAACAATCCAAGCAAAAAGCTTGGCACGGAAATCCCTAATAAAGAAAAGCCCATAAAAGATTGATCGACAACCGAACCTCTTTTTCTAGCAGCAATTACGCCAAGTGGGATCGCAATCACGATAGCAAAAAGCTGCGCAAGAATCGCTAAAGAAAAGGTCGGCCCCAAATGCGAAACAAACGCATGAAGCACAGGCTCATTCATAAAGAAGGAATATCCGAAATTCCCTTGCACTATACCCATGAACCAACTGAAAAATTGTTGGTATAGAGGGAGGTTAAGGCCGAGCTGATCACGCAGCTCGGCTACCTCGGCGGGACTGGCTTCCGGTCCCAGCATAACGGCTGCCGGGTCACCGGGTGTCATATGGATAATGAGAAAAACAACAACGGATACAACCATTAATACAGGTATCAGAGACAGTAACCGTTTTATAATATATCCTTTCAAAGTGTCACCACTCCCTCTTAAAACTAGTTACTTTTTCTCGACATTCCAAAGGATGATTCCTTGTAAGAAGCCCATTCCCTTGATATTTGAACGAGTTGTGGTAATAGTAGTCTTATTTCCGAATTTAATGATTGGAAGATAGTTATAAAACTCCTCCTGAAGCTGTTCAAAATATTTCTTTGCCTCTTCTTGGGAAGTGGCAGCGTTAATTTTGTCTAATAGCTCATCCATGACAGGGTCGTTCGTCCAGCCCGGCCATTGGTTAGCAGAATCTAAAAATACATATTTTGCCGGAGTTGGCTCAGTTGGGAAACCTGTGACGAACATGTCATAAGCATTCGCATCGCCACGCTTTTGAAGAAGTGTCGGCCAGTCGTAAACATCAAGCTTGACCTTCATGCCAATTTTCTCAAGTTGCTGCTGCACAACCACAGCGGCGTTGTAGTGGTCTTCATAATCCCGGCTGGCTAAAAGAACAATTTCCTCGCCGTTATATCCTGCTTCTTTTAAAAGTTTCTTCGCTTTTTCCGCATCGTGCTGGTTATATAATTTTTTGCCGGCTTCGTTGTACCATTCTACTTGGTCTTTAATCATCAGACCGTGCTCTAATTCATAGAAGTTTTCATTCGTGAAGGAAGCCATTAAAATTTCCTCTTCATCTAAAGCGGCATTCACAGCTTGACGAGCCTTTACATCTTGAAAGAATCTAGCTTTCTTGTTAAATACAATTCCATTAAATCCATTATGATCAACATGGTTTTCTACATCTTCATTTGCTTCTAACTGCTCCGCATTGTCAAACGGAATCGCATTGGCAACATCATATTCGCCTGTTTGAATCCCCGCTAAACGTGTGGAAGAATCAGTAACGAACTGGAAGTAGATATCATCAAGCAACGCTTCTTTTTTTCCTGCTAAACCGCTGCTTTTTGTTTCAAGGGATTGATAGTCTTTAAATTTATCCAAATGGACATATTGGTCTGTTTTCCACTCAACGAACTTATAAGGTCCCGTTCCAACGAATTCCGTAAGTCCTTTTTCCGTTGCGGATTCATTGACCTCTTTAGGAGTAATAATCGCAGCTTGTCCTGGGTCAGCCAGCATTCCGAGCGCCGTCGAAAGCGTTTGCGGCATTTCAAGCACGACAGCATTGTCGCCTTCAGCAGTAAATGTGGCATCTTTAAAATAAGATTTTCCTAATGGAGTAACGTCTCTCCAACGATTCATAGAGGCCACAACATCCTCAACCGTCATCTCTTTACCGTTGTGGAATTTAATTCCTTTTCTTAATACAAACGTAATCTTCTTTCCATCTTCACTGACTTTGTAGGATTCAGCGAGCATTGGTTCCACTTCAAACTTCTGGTTGAAGGTGACAAGCGATTCATATATATGTCTTGTAATATCACGTGTCGCAACTGCCGTAGTTAGAAGCGGGTCAAGAGTTGGCGGCTGGGCGTTGTAGGCAACTTGGAGCTCACCGCCTTTAAACTTTTCTTCACTTCCTGATTCTGATTTTTTCGAACCTGATTCCTCTGCTCCCGAACAGCCAATGATAGAGAACGCTAGAATTAACACTAAGAATAGCAGGCTTACTTTCTTCATTTTCCGTTTCCCCCTTATAGTATTTTTATCTCGCAAAAGTGTGAACTTCATTTTTAAAAATATGAAGTTTATACTTTAAAAAAATTTACCATATATTCAGTTTTTTCACAATACTCTTTCTAAATTTTATGAAAATCCATATTGTCAATGAATGAGCCATTTGGTACTGTAAAAGCACAAACTTCACTTTCATAACAACAAAGTCTATGCTTCACGATTATTTACACATTTGGAAATCTATAGTGCACAAACCTTGGGAGTTGATCCGATGGACACCTTTAAAGAAAAAATTAAACATCACTATCCCACATTATCCTCCGGACAAAAAAAAGTGGGGAAATATGTATTAGATCATCCAGAAGAAGCAGCATTAAAATCAGCAAGCCTATTAGGACAGGATGCCGGTGTCAGTGAGACAACCGTTATTCGTTTTTGTTATGTACTTGGGTATAGTGGTTTTAGTGAACTTCAAAATGAGGTAAGGAAATATCTTATTTTTCAAAAGAGTGGCCTGCAGGAATATCAGGCAAACAAAGAGGGGATTGCGGACCAGCCTAACTTTTTTATCCAAAGCATGCAGCGTGATCAGGGATATATTCAATTATTAAAAGAGCAAATAAATGAAGAAGACCTTTACATGGCTGCTAGAAAAATCTATGACTCAAATAATATCTTAGTTGCAGGTGTCCGTACGTCCTTTGCCATCGCGCAGTGGCTCTCATTTACCCTTAATATTATAAAAGGGAGTTCCCATCTGATTCACCCAGGTGTAGATGATATGAACTATTTGCTATCCAAAATAAACAACCAGAGTATCTTTATCGCTATAACATTTCATCGTTACTCTTCACTGACTATTGAGCTAGCTGAATTGGCAAAAAAACAAGGTGCATATGTTATTGGAATCACTGATTCTGATCTTTCACCATTAAAAGAGCATTCCGATATCCTTTTACCAATAAAATTACCTTCCACGTCCACCATTGAAACCGGACCAGTTGCCTTTTCACTCATAAATGCTCTTGTTGCAGGCGTAGCGGTCATCGATAAGGAAGGCTTTGAAAAACGAAGAGAAGCATATGAAAATTTTAATCCGGGGAAATTCTTAATTTAAACAGTGAAGCATGGGGACGGTTCTTCTGTTTCAAAATAGTGAGGGCAAAAACAACATGTGGAAACGAAGCAAGAGAACCCCTTCCCTATGTCCCAAAAAGGTGGCTTAATTGTATGCATATTGAACAATTCGAATATGTTATTGAGGTAGCTAAGAGAGGAAATATTTCCAGAGCCGCTGATAAGCTGCATGTTTCACATTCCGCTGTTAGCCAGGCAATATCCAGTCTGGAAGCGGAGCTTGGCATCCCTATCTTTATACGGTCGCGTTCTGGGAGCACGTTTACTGACAAAGGAGAAGCGGTCCTTAAATTATCCTATGAAATTATGAATAAAATCACGGAGTTAAAAGAGTTAGGCCATCATTCGAAGGAAATGCCGGGCAGCCTATCCATTTCGGCATCCGCTATTTTCTTCTCTACATTTCTACTAGAAGCTATAAAATCTTTTAAATTAGAATATCCACAAATCCAAATGGAAATCGATTCAAATACGCTTGTTCCCATTATCGAAAAGGCAAAAAGTTTCCAAACGGATATTGGTTTAATAATGGGCCCCGATGAAACACATAAGGAAGTATCCCGTTATATGAATGCCCGAATTTTGTATACCATCAAGCTAATGGTTGCAGTTAGCAAAAACTCCCCATTAGCTAAAATGGATGTGATCACACCTAAAGAAATGTTGAACTACCCTTTAGTCATCCGGAATGAACGGCCAAACCGAAAAACATGGGAGGATATCTTTTCTAGGTATGGCCAAGGAAACATATTATGTTATACAAACAATGACGAAGTGATGAAAAATGTGATCGCAAACGATTTAGCCATCGGCTTCTTTACTGATTTGATGAAAAAAGACCCGTTGGTTGTACGGGGCGATATTTGCTTAATCCCTTATTTTGATCCAATTGAAGTGCCAAACTACCATCTCATCTGCATCCAAGCAAAGAATAAATATTCCTCCATCGTTGAGAAGGAATTCATTAAATGTTTGCTAGAGTCCATTGAATCTTACAAATCAGAATTATAATCTTTCTTTTTTGAAAAAAAACACTCCTAGCAGCCTAGTACCTGCTAAGAGTGTTTCATTCAATTATATGGTTTGACTCACTTCAGAAGGATCTGCCTTCAACACCCTCTTTTCACTCGGTTTAAGCATCGTTAACGCGATAATCGAAATGACACAGCAAATCGTCACATACGTACCAATGGCAGTAGTGCTTTTGAATTTTTCCAATAGGGTTAATGAAATCGTTGGAGCCAGTCCTCCGGCGATTATAGAAGCAAACTGATAGGCAATGGACGAGCCGCTAAACCGTAAATGCACTGGGAAAATTTCCGAAATAAGCGCTGCCTGCGGACCGTACACGACGGCCGGCCCAATGCTTGCAAGCATCGTAGCTAAAATAATCAGGCCTTTTACCTCTGTATTCACTAAATAAAAATACGGGAAAGCCATTACCAATGTCATAATCATCCCAGCGAGCGTGATATTTCTCCGGCCGAATCGATCCGATAAATGAGCGGACAAAGGAACAGCGACTAAGAACACGACGGACACAAGTAAGACAGCATTCGTAATAAATTGTTTATCTAGTTTAAGATGAACAGTCGCATAGTAGATGGCAAAGGTAGTATAAATATAGAACGGCACATTGTCCGCCAGACGCGTGAACGCTGCCAAAATGATCTCTTTAGGATACCCTTTAATCGATTCAAGGACTGGTGATTTGGCGGTGCGGTTCTCCTTTTTCATTTTTGCAAATTCTGGAGATTCCTCAATCCCAAGTCGGATATATAATCCAATAAAGACTAGGATAATACTTAAAATAAACGGAATTCTCCATCCCCATACCCCAAAGTTATCGCCGGTTAGAAAGATACACAGCGAAACAATGGACGTAGAGGCTAACATTCCGATTGGAACACCCAATTGCGTCATACTTCCCATTAAACCGCGGGATTTTTTCGAACTCCATTCAACGGAAAGGGTAACCGACCCGCCCCATTCTCCGCCAACACCAATTCCTTGAAGGAACCGAAGAATAACAAGCAGGACTGCTCCATACACGCCGATGGTTTCGTAGGTAGGCAATAGCCCCATCACCGTACTGCTGACTCCCATTAACAATAACGAAGTGACCAAGGCCGCTTTGCGCCCGATTTTATCTCCGTAGGAACTAAAGACAATGGCCCCAAGCGGACGTGCCAAAAACCCGATAAATAATGTAATGAAAGATTGCAGAACCCCCATAAAGGCAGTTGATTCTGGAAAAAATAATTTCGGAAAAACTAGCGCTGCCAATGTTCCGTAAAGGAAAAAGTCATACCACTCGATAGAAGTTCCTACAATACTGGCTAGTGCCACTTTTCTCATCTGCTTCTTACGTACTTTTTCAGTTACCTCCATACCCATCCCACCTCTTGTTTTATAAATTTATGATTTTTTTCAAACTAGCTTTTCACTAAAACGCTGGCGCAAAAGATTCTTGTTATACTTTCCGTTTGCATTTTTAGGGATTTCATTTGTAAAAACATACCGATCCGGCAGCCACCATTTAGGGAATCTTGCCGCTAACCATTGGCTTAGCTCTTCTTCTAGTAAACTTGTATTTCCATCCTGCTTAAGGACAACATATGCCAGCGGACGTTCCAGCCATTTTTCGTCAGGCATCGCGACAACACATGCTTCCGTCACTTCCGGATGGGCCATTAATTCATTTTCAAGTTGAACAGAGGAAATCCATTCCCCGCCGCTCTTGATCAAATCCTTATTCCGATCGACAAGCCGAATCGCCCCTTGTTTGTTAATCGTGGCAATGTCACCGCTCTTCCACCAGCCATTGTCAAAGGAAGAGGCGGAACGATCATCATTTAAATATTCGCTGGCAACCCATGGGCCGCGTGCCAGAATTTCGCCCATTTCTTGGTCATCCCATAAGATTTCTTCACCGAATTCATCGACGATTTTCATTTCGATGCCAGGAATTAAGATACCCTGTCTGGTGCGATAATGTATATTTTCACTCTCTGAGTTGTTTTCCTGATCTTTTCTAAAATGCAAAAATGTAATTAGTGGGGAAGTTTCTGTTGCGCCATAGCCTTGGACGACCGGAACGCGGTGTTGATAGAGAAATTTTTCAATAATTGCTTTAGGTGGTGCTTGTCCCCCAAGGAACAATGCTCTTAAACTGGAAATTTGATAGGGATGCTCTTCTAAAATATTGGCCATTTCAACGCCGATGGTGACGGCTGCTGCCGTTACGGTAACACTCTCGGATTCTATTAATGACAAAAGCTGATGAGCATTCGGGCGAGTACCCGGCAATACTAACTTTGCGCCTGTGGCAATAGCGGCATAAGGCAGCCCCCAGGCATTAACATGGAACATGGGAACGATGGGCATGATGCAATCTTTCTCTGAGATGGCGGTTACATCCGTATAAAGCAGAGCTGAGGTGTATAAGTATAGGCTTCTTTGCGTGTAAGTAACTCCTTTAGGAAGCCCCGTGGTAGCAGATGTAAAGCAAATGGTGGCAGGCGTGTACTCGTCCAGCATGTCAAACTGGAACTCTGGTTCCGCCCGATCTAGAAGCTCTTCATAACAATAAAGCGGCGAAAGTTTTGTTTCGGTATCGGGAAGGTTCTTGCCAAGGAAGACATATGCCTCAATATGAGGCAGTTGCGGCGAAATCGCTTCCACAATTGGCAATAAATCTTCATCGAAAAATAAAACCTTATCTTCGGCGTGGTTAATGGTGTAGACAATTTCGGGATGACCATAGCGAATATTAACGGTATGCAGCGCTGCGCCATAGCACGGGACTCCTAAATACAGCTCCAGATGCCGATGATTATTCCAGGCCATCGAAGCAATTTTATCCCCTTTTTCAATACCTAAAGATTTTAAAACATTAGCCAATTTCTTTACCCGTTGATAAAATTCCGCGTAATTGTAACGAAAAATCGAACCCTCAGACTCCCTTGATACAATCTCTTTATCGGGAAAGAACCTAGCCGTCCTCTCCAAAAACGTCCTTAAATTCAACTGTAACGAATTCATATCCATCCCCTTTCTTTAATAATCATAAAATTTAGAATTATCTACATTATATAGGTAACCACAGTAAATATACAGTTAACATTACCGACGTATGTGTAAGTTTAACTTACACAAAAGTGATGCATGGGGACGGTTTTTTTGCCTCAAAATAGTGGAGGCTAATAATTTCACTAACAATATGTAGAAAAGAGGCAATACCGTCACACTGCATCAATATACATCACCCAAAAAATGATGCACGAGAACCGTCCCCATGCCTCACCTCACTTAGGACTATTTCACTATATTATTACGAATATTCTAAAAACATATAGAATTATAGACGTTTTGATTTTATACTAAAAGGTAGTTTATTAGTTAGTTTAATAAACAAATATTAATACCTCTTGGAGGTGGTTTTCTCCCTTAATTGATTGCAGTACATTTTGTAAGCGTTTTTACACAGTAGAAAAAGGAGGGGTTTTTATGAAAAAGAGCAAACAGATTTCCACTATTATGCTGTCGGCCATGCTGTTGCTTGCACCGATGGGCGGCGGCCTTTCGGCAACAGCAGCGAGCGCAGGCAGCGGAAGCCAACCGGCAGCGTCGGCAATAGAAAATGCCAACGCTCACAAGGATTTAGGACAAATAAAGAAGTCCATGAAGGTGCTTCCGACAGTAAAAGAAATTCCTTATGGGGAGGGCATGACCTTTCACAGTCAGCCGACTAACATCAGCCATCCATTCAGCTCGATGTATAGTTCCAGCGGCCATGTCGATATTTGGAACGACTACGGCTATGATGAAAAGGAATTTTTCATGTCGGGGAAAGCCAATGTTTATAGCATTGACAAGCAAGATGTTCCATATATCCAATCGTCCGGAAACGATTATACAACAAGACTTTTAGTAAGATTTCCAAAGGATCCAGCCAAATTCTCCGGCCGTGTTTATGTTGATATTTTAAACGCATCAAGCGGCGTCGATTTGGAAGACACTTGGGGCCGAAGCTATGACTGGTATATGAAAGAAGGACATGCCTATATCGGGATTACTTCGAAAACGGACACCATCAATGCTTTAAAAAATTTCGACAGCAAGCGATACGCTGACCTCAATTGGAAGGTAAACGGCCAGGATGAAAACGGCCTGATTTGGGACATGCTGTCGCAATTGGGCTCGAAGCTGCGCAGTGATAGCGCTGGTGACATTCTTGGCGGACTGAAGCCTCAATATGTCTATTTATCAGGACAAAGCCAATCAGGCTTCTATTTGAACACATACATCACCTTATTTGAACAAATGCTTGAGAATTCCAATCACGGAAAACCTTTATTCAACGGGTATATGAATATCGTCGGACCCGGCACGACCAATGTGAACTCCGGCGGACCACAGCCAAAAACGACCTATTCAGCGACGGGCGTCCCTTATATGGTGATTATGTCCGAATTTGAGCATAATTTTGCGAACATGCCGGAATTTGCCTATGAAAGAAAGCATGACTCGTCCACAACGAAAGACAAGTTCAGATTTTATGAGGTAGCAGGAGCGCCGCATACGGACCCAACGCTCGACGTCATTCCATTTAGCGATGAAATTAAACTTGGAAACGGAAAAGGAAGACCGCCAAAGGATTATGACCCAGGCCATTATGAAAGCGATTTAAATCTGCAAAGCTATGTCAATGCCATTCAGGAGAACATGCATAAATGGGTGACCAAAGGCATTCCGGCCCCATCTGCTGACGACAAATGGCTTGATTATAATGAAAAAAACGCAGATGGAAAAACAATTTTTACAACAAAAACCGATAAAAACGGCAATGCTTTGGGGGGAATTCGTGACCCACGGATGGAGTTACCGATTGCGACTTATTATCCAAGTCGAAACGGCCTTCCTTTTGAAACGAACGGAAGCATGGTATTCTTCACGGCCGACAAAATTGCAAAAATGTACCCTGATTTTGAAAAAGATTACAAGAAGCCATTTTTAACACAGGCTAAGAAACTATTAGATCAAGGATATATTTTACAAGAAGGTTATGACAAGCTGGTAAACTATGTGAATGAAAAGAAAGGTTTCGGCGGGCCTGATGCCGATAAAATTAACGCGGTGGCCGATGCCAAGCCAACCAAGATTGTCGAAAAACCGTTTGACCCTGAAAAGGTTGGCTTCCATACGGTAGAACCAGATGTTGCGGCCCATCCGGAGCTGAGCCACCCTTATAACTCGATGCTCGATTCAGTTGGCGCGGTCGATATTTGGAACGACTATCATTATACCGAAAAAGAATTCTTCCTTTCCGGGAAGGCCAATATTTATGAGCTAGGCAATATCGAAGGCAACGATGTTCCGACGGTGAAGAGCGGTCCATATGATTATACGAACCGAATTATCGTGCGCATGCCTCAAGATATGAAGAATTTTTCCGGTGCCGTTTATATCGATATTCTTAACGCCTCCAATAATTCCGATATGGAAGACACTTGGAGAAGAAGCTGGGAATACTTCATGCAGAACGGCCATGGTTATATCGGAATAACATCAAAGGACGTAAACGTTGCAGCATTGAAAAAATACGACCCTGCCCGTTATGCGGATATTGATTGGACAGCAGATAAGGCGGGGCAATATGAAAACGGCTTGTTCTGGGATATGCTATCGCAGCTTGGGGTGGCCTTGAACGATGACGAGCAAAGCCAGCAAATCCTTGGCACAAAGCCCGATTTTGTGTTCCTTGGCGGGCAGAGCCAGTCAGGCATGTATGAGAATACGTATACTAACGTGTTCCAGCCGTATTTGTACAATGCTGAAAAAGATAAATACCTGTTTGATGGCTATTATAACTTGGTAGGCGCGATTCCTGCCTCCATCCAGCCTACGGGAGCGATCATGCCGTCATTAACAGACAAGAATACGCCAAAGACCGTTTTTAAAGCAATGGGGGTTCCGACAATGGTGGTCATGTCCCAGGCTGAATCGGGATTCAAAGAAGGTGCGGGCCTATTCCCTTCTTATAAAAACAAAAAAGATCAAAACAGTAAATATGATATTTTCAGACAATACGAGGTGGCCAACGCACCTCACTCCGATGCAATCTCGCCAATCATTCAGAATAATGATGCGCTGGTAAAGGCCGGGGTAGCACCGAGAAAGTACCCGGTAACCGATCTTCCCAACACGGTAAAAAGCAATCTCCACATCGATATGTTTGTAAGCGGCGCGCTCGATAACCTTTATGATTTTGCTGTAGCCAAAAAAGCGAACCCGAACGCCGATCCGAAGAAATACTTCCCAACTGCTGAGGATAAATGGCTGAAGGTCGACTCTTCCATAGGAAAATTTGCCAGGGATGCACACGGCAACGTCATCGGCGGACTCCGCCATCCATTGTCCGACAACCCGCTCGCCACCTACATGGTGCGAAGTGACTTCATGACCCTGTTCAGTCAGGAGAAGCTTGTATCACTTTATGGCTCAAAACAAAACTGGGTTGAAAGAATGAACACTTCTGTCGACAGCTTACTAGCGCAGGACCTCATCCCGCAAACAGTCGCCGACTCGTATAAAAAAGCGATTCATGAGGACGGTTCTTTTGGTTCATGGTGATGTGATGCATGGGGACGGTTCTCATGTCTCAAAATGGTTTATCCTGCTGATGTAGAAAATAGGCATGGAAGAACGAAGTAGTTCCACGCATAAAGGCCCGACTAGCTCTTATCCGCTAGTCGGGCCTTTTCATGCGTAAAGCTTCGTATTGCACATCTTAAAATGATGCATGAGAACCGTCTCCACGCACCGCGCCCACACACCCAAAATGATGCACAAGAACCGTCCCCATGCCTCATCATGCCTCACCCAATCTGCTCTTCCATGTCCCTAAGAATATTCTCTAAGGTAACGACAATACCCTTATCGTCCTTGTAGCAGATGTGGTTTGGGCGGAAGTGGACGGGTGAGTCTAATCCGGCTGCTGCCGCAATCCGAAACAGCCCTTGTCTTAGGGTGACGAGGTAATTGACCACTCGGTATTTCTTCTCGTCGATCACGAGGGCCTTTTGCAGGTCGGGGTCAGTGGTGGCCACTCCCACCGGACAAGCATTTGAGTGACACTTTAATGTTTGAATACAGCCGACCGTAATCATAAATCCGCGGGCAATGTTGACCAAATCCGCCCCCATCGCTATGGCAATGGCAATCCGGTCAGGCGTGAACAATTTGCCCGAGGCAATGATTTTCACGCGGTCCCGCACGCCGTATTTTTTCAAGGTTAAATCCAATATAGGAAGGGCCGATTTAATCGGAAGGCCGACGCTATCAATCAATTCCTGATAGGAGGCGCCCGTTCCGCCTTCGCCGCCATCGACGGTAATAAAGTCCGGACCTTTTCCGGATTCCTTCATATATCTAGCCAGTTCCTCCGCGCTATCAGGGCTGCCGATGACAATTTTCATGCCGACCGGCTTCCCTGTATGCTCGCGAATTTTTTCAATAAAGTCACACATGGAAGCGATATCGCCAAATTGTTTAAAGCGATTAGGGCTGTCTACCGATTTATAGGGCTCCACCTTTCGGATCGCGGCGATTTCCGGATTGACTTTCTCCGCGTCAATATGCCCGCCGCGGGTCTTTGCCCCTTGCGCCAGCTTGATTTCAAATGCCTTCACCTGCGGAATCTCGCTTTTCCGCTTTAATTCATCCCAATCCATATCCCCATTTGCGTCGCGAACCCCGAACATGGCCGGGCCAATCTGCATAATGATGTCGGCGCCGCCTTCCAAATGATACGGGGACAAACCGCCTTCGCCAGTATTCATCCAGGTCCCCTTCGCCAGGGCCAAGCCTTTGGATAATGCTGTAATGGCGTTTTTCCCCAACGCCCCATAACTCATCGCCGACATACCGATTAAACTTTTGACAACGAAGGGATGCCTGGTTTTTGGGCCAATCACGACCGCATCATCATCGTGAAGCAAGTTGGCCAGCGCATCGTCATCTTCCCATTTTTCCTTCCGGTCCGTAAACAGCGGGTCGTTTAGCAAAATATATTTTTTCGTCGTAACCATTGTTTCCTGGTCCATTTTGATTTCTTCGTTTAGTTTTGGGAACATAGAATTACGGACAAAAAATCCCTCTTCATCAAAATCGCGTTTCGACCCGAAGCCCACGACATCCCGCTTATACTTCGCACTCCTGACAATGTGCTCATAATCATCCCGCGAAAAAGGCTTCCCTTCCGTATCGCTGTTAAACCAATACTGCCGCATCTCAGGGCCAATTTTTTCAAAAAAATAACGAATCCGACCCAAGGCAGGATAATTCCGCAAAATCGAATGCTGCTTCTGATTCCGATCGAAAATTAACAAATATCCAATAAAAACAACCACCCCCAGCAACACAAGCGCAATAAAAGCAAACTCAATAATCACTAATATATTGGCAATCTCCATCATTCCAAGGCTCCTATTCAAGTCTAAATTTGATATAAACTTAATATTTGTCGGCGTTGGGAAATTTATGTAATGATGCATGGGGACGGTTCTCGTGCCTCACTCTTAAGTCGATGTGCGGATTGTTGGACAGGGACATTTCTAATAGAGTTCGGGCCTTTAATCCTTTTCCAAATTTAATACAAAAAGACACCCGAAAAATCACTGAATAAACGAGCAGGTCTCCCCTGCCTCTTTTTTGTATAATAAAAATCAGATGATAAATGTATTGGAGTGTCAGGTATGAAAGCAGTTTTTTTTGATTTGGATGATACCTTATATGACCAGTTGAAGCCTTTTCAGATCGCGTTTGATTGTGTATTTCCGGGTGTTAATAATATTTCATTAATAGAATTATTTACGAAAAGTAGAGAGTATAGTGATAGAGTCTTTGCAGCTGGAGGACATGATCAGGCAACTATTTTAAGACAGAAAAAAAGGGGTGAGCCTGTTTTATTACGGCGAAACCCCTTTTTTGAAAAAATCGTCTCACTTCTCCAACTATAGCTAGGGAAAATGATGCATGAGAACCGTCCCCATGCATCATCCAAATTTAAAAAACCAGCGGTGGAAACGTTGTGCTACGTATAGGGTGGCGTAGACTGAAATCCAGGAAACATACCATTCCCAGTGGATGTATTTTATAAGGTTGGTGAATTTTTCAAACAGGACTTCTGAAATGATTAACACGGTTGTGATCACAGCTGTGTAAAGGGTCCGTTTCCAAATACTTTTATGAATTGGATAATGCAAGACATAAAACACACTAATGAGAGGATATACCCAAAACTCAAAGGTGAAACTTGTTCTGTTAACCGAAGCAAACTCCCTAACTGGGTATTCGATCCAATTTAACTCTGCCACGATAAGGCCTAAAGACCAGGTTATTAACTGCTGAAAAATAAAAATGACACTTGCTTCACTTAAACGTTTTTTAGGGATTAAGACCAATGAGAAGATGGTGAGGGACCAGATGGAATAAAGAAATGTCACTTCCATTCTTCCGATCCTCCCACTTCAGGATAAGCCTGGAGCTTTGTGGTTCCCATAAGCCATATGACGTATCTTCTGCAGGCCCAAAATTCAAATACAAAATTAAAGAAGAATCTAATTAGTTGTTGGGCATCGATTCTCATAATTCTTGTAAACGTCGTAAGTAAATACATATATAAAATAATGACCCCGGTGAACACAACGTAATGGAGAACCACTCTTAGTTTCCCGCCCTGGTCAGGATACCAGCGATGAAAGACAACAGCCATGGTCGGATAGAACATAAACTCCGAGGTAAAACTAATTTTGGTTGCTCGTTCAAATAGGCGAACTTCTGATGATAAGGCGCCAAAGGCTGTAAGAGCAATGCTAAAAACCCATGTTAATGACTGAAAAAAGAAGAAAACGGCCATAAACTCCCGCAATCTTGATTTTGGTATGACTATGAGCAATGTGATAATACAAACTATCCAAATTATAGCGAGAATGAAATAATCAAAGGTCATATACTGCCCTCCTTATAGAGGTAGTATTAGGAGTTTGTATGGTACAAATACTTTTAGGATTGTAAAAATTGTAAAAGACTTGGGGGAAATCAAGGGGACGGTTCTTTAAGGCTTTCGCCAGCGGAACCGTCCCCATCCTTCGTAGATAAAATTGATGCACGAGAACCGTCCCCATGCCTCACCCATGCTTAAGCGCCTTCATGCTGTACATGTTCTTATCAGCTAATTTCAGTAGGTCGTCGAATGTTTTTCCTTCGCTGGGGTATAGGGCTGCACCGATGGATACACTAATTTCAAGCTCAACAGGTGATACATCCTTTAGATTTTGATGGATTTTGTCGATCATTTCAGCCAAGTTTTCCTTTTTCTTGGCTCCTGGGGTAATGATTAAAAATTCATCTCCACCCCACCGAGCGAGGATATCCTTTTCCTTTACACTTTTCTTTAATTGAGCAGCAATCGTCATTAAATATTGATCACCAGCTTTATGGCCATAAACATCATTTATTACCTTAAAATCATTCACATCCAGCAGCAAAAGAGCAAAGTTTTGGCCCTTCTGTGTGGAAATATACTTTTCAACGAATCTTCTATTGTAAAGCGTCGTCAAGATATCCTTTTCTGAATAATAGATGGCAATATCATATTGTTTCCCGAACCACCATGCAAACGCAAGCATGATAGGCAATCCGATTATTTCAAACCAGCTTATATATCCATCCCTATAAAAATAATAGCTCATATATAAGGAATTAATGATTAAAACCATCAAGAACGTTACAACCCTGCCTTTAATTACCATAAGACCAACATCCTTCTTGTCATTTAAAAATGCATTCGCCTTTTCTACTGAAAGTTTCATATGGACTATTCTCACGGTTTTTAAAGTGTTCCGGTGAAACGGTCCCTTTGTTTTTTGGCCAATATGCTGCCGATCGGAAAATGGTCGTTTCTCTTCATCATGATGTCTTCTTTTTTCCTTTGGAATAGGCTTAGAAAAGCATCCGCAATATCAGGGTCGAATTGCTTCCCTTTATTTTTTTCAATCTCTAGCAGCGCCAATTCCAGCGGCACCTCTGGACTGTATACACGTTTTGAAATAATAGCATCAAAGGTATCTGCAACAGCGACAATCCGGGCGGTTAATGGGATCTCATCCCCTTTTAGTCCCTTGGGATAGCCCTTTCCATCGAATCTTTCATGATGGTACAAAACAATGTCTATTATCCCCTTTTCATGAAACTCTTTCACGTGTTGAATCATTTCGCAGCCTATTATAGGGTGTTTTTTTATAAAAGAAAATTCCTTCTCCGTTAATTTTCCTGGCTTTAAAAGGATGGATTCAGGGACCCCAATTTTTCCAATATCGTGAAGCAATCCCCCTATTCTGACGGTTTCAATCATCTCATTCGACAATCTCAACTGCTTAGCAATTTTCACGGCATAGTCCGATACATTGTGGGAATGTCCCGATGTATAGGTATCTCTTGAATCTAATGCATTTGATAAAGCGGAGATTAATTCTAAATGATCGTCCTTTATCTTCTGACTTTTTTTCATAAATCCAACCGAAATATACAGAATGATAAGATACGTAACTTCTAGGATCATGAATCTTAGTAACGTGTTAGATTGCAGGTCCAACTGGAACCTGAAATACACCACCAACGTGGTTACGGTAACCAAGAATGAAGTGGAGCGCCGATAATAGCCGATGCCTAAAAAAACAACAGCGAGGATAAAACCAATATATAAATTTTGCTCCCTAATTTTTAATAAGTGAAAAAAGAGATTAATCGCCATAACAATCATAAATCCATAACGAAAAATAACAGGCTTATTTAACAGGTCATTTATCCTAAGCTGCAAAAGAATCTCCCCCGAACACAACCTAAATCTATTACAATTTTACTATATCTATCATAAAAATAACTTTTTTCCAAATAGTGTTCAAAAATCAGACAAAAAGATGCATGGGGACGGTTCTCTTGCCTCACTTTAGCCAAAATCATCCATGGATGAAAAGATGCATGGGGACGGTTCTTCTGCCTCATTCAATCCAAAACCGTCCATGAATGATGCACGAGAACCGTCCCCATGCCTCACCCATGCCTCAAACCTAAAATTATCCACCATAAAATGACAAAAAAACTAAACTCCACCATGTAGGCGTTTGATGTATACTAGAAGGAGTGTATTTTTAAAGTTTAGGAGAGTTTGCTATGTGGTTTGTTTTTGCTGTTTTGGCAGCTGCTTGTTTTGGGCTCCGGGGGATTCTTTATCATTGGACCTCGCAGCGGCCGATTGATCGTAATCTGATGCTGTTAGGCGTTTATATTTCTGGAACCGTTATCACACTAGCCAGCAATGTAGTATTCCAGCAGCCGTGGACTATTGAAGCATTGTTAGGTTTCTTTTTGGGGTTGTTTTCGTTTATCGCAAATGCCTCGATGTATAAGGGTTATGCCGTCGGCAAGGCCTCAATTATCGCATTATTTACAGGACTTCCGCCGCTGGTAGTCGTGATTCTTGCTTACATCCTTTGGCGTGAAGCACTTTCAACATGGCAGTTCATCGCATTTTTCATCGTTTTGGTTGGTCTGCTTTTAATCAAATATTCACAGGATTTAAAGCTCAATCAATTAAAGGGGATTCAATGGGGAATCTTGACGATGCTGTTTTTCGGGTTTACCGACACGACCGTAAAACTAGCTACCTTGTCTGGCGCGTCAACGTTTCCTGCTTTAACGGTCATGTTTGCAACTGGTGCTGTCTTGTTCGGACTATCATGGGCACTTGGCAACGCCAAAGCAAACAAAGCCCGGCATGAAGCCGCAGCCGCCGTTGAAACAGGGTTAATGGAGCGTGCCGGCAGCTGGACCGTGAAAAAAACACTCGGTATTGGAATGGGAGTGGGGATTACAAATGCTCTAGGAATGATTTTAATCTTCCCTGCCTTCCGCGATGGGATTACCGGGATTGTCTCCGCCATCGTCGCCATGAACGTGGCCTTTGTCATTCTTTACGCCCGCTTCTACCTCAAAGAAGCCTGGAACAGACGCGAAGTCACCGGCCTCATCCTGGCCTTTATCGGCATCCTGATATTGCGCGTCGCCTCGTAGGATGATGCACGGGGACGGTTCTCATGCCTCATTTTGTTGAGGCACAGGAACGCGTTTGATGCAGAAGAACCGTCCCTATGCATCAAAAAAGCGGCCAATTTCAGTTAAAATGAAATTGGCCGCTTTATTTATTTTTGCTCATGTATTTGTCTCCATGTTTTTATTGATTGATCATGTTTTCTTCTGTTTGTTCCGGAAAATAGTCGGAAATACGGGTAAACAGGTAAGTGAGATATGATTGAAGTTCAAATCGGTCTTCTTTTAGAAAGTCGTCAAACGAAGTTTTACTTTTTTCCACGTCTCTTCCCCTTTCTTCGTCGTGATTTGGAAATCTAGACATACACCATATCTAAATAAAAATAATTTTACCCTAAGATTTTAATTCTTGGTTAAATGCCTAGCCTTACAGTATCGGCCCCGCCCTACGCACAATACCATGATGGCCACACGCGCCATCCACCTGTTCTTATTATAATTGAAAACGGTTACATATTCAAAGATTATT
Organism: Neobacillus sp. PVCKKU3; assembly: GCF_058323225.1. Classification (NCBI taxonomy): domain Bacteria; kingdom Bacillati; phylum Bacillota; class Bacilli; order Caryophanales; family Bacillaceae; genus Neobacillus; species Neobacillus sp. PVCKKU3. Next base: position 12,203 of record NZ_JBLVQN010000024.1, on the reverse strand, counting down.
ATATTACAAGTTTTGACAAAGTGCTACAAACGAATGGGTAACCACCCAACTAGCCAAAAATGAACGGTTTTTTATAAATCAGGCTGCATAATAATTAGTGATGCACGGGGACGGTTCTTCTGCATCATTCCCCATCCAAATTTAAAATAAAAATGATGCATGAGAACCGTCCCTACGCTTCATATTCTTTTATTTGTTCTTTCAAGGACAATATGTAGTTCATCATTGCGACTCTGACTATGGAAGGATAGTAACGGTTATAAAGTTCTTGTTCACATTCTTCTAAATCCATCTTTTTTACTTCGATAATCTTGTTTAATTCCTCTACTGTCATTAATAGCCACCCCTACCTTTAAAATATCTCTATTTCTGTCAATCTAATAAACTTCCCCAAGGTACTATATTTTAAGGATGGACAATTTTTTCATAGATTATACATACGTCTCGCCTTCTTACAAAAAAACAAAAAAAGCTAACCACCTTGCTAGTTTCCTTTAGCAATAGAGGTTCGCTTTTTCGAGAAATCCACTATACAAGTATTCACCCTAAAATGAAGCACAAGAACCGTCCCTCTGTCCCAATTCCATATTGGAGAAGTTTTCCCGCGAAGGTCATAGATAGAAGGGGGATGTTTATTTTTTTGTTTTTGAGCAGGTTTAGGACCCATTGGCACCAGGCCTTTTCCTCTTGAACGAGTCTGAATTTCCGGTGGAATAGGAGGTAGCGGCCAAAGTTTTTGGAATTGGTCTCCAGTTCTTGGGTCTCTTCTATTATTTTAATTTTGTCGGAAAGTCTGGTGACAGATTCTTCTAATTTTGCCATCCGGTCATGGATTAATTTTATCGATTTTTCCTCATCGGCAACCCAAGAAGAATAGACCTTGATAAGAAATTCATCTCTATTCACGGGGTCAGACGGTGTTTTAACCATCCAGTTTGCTAACGCCTCTTTGCCCTTTTCTGTGATGGAAAAAATCTTTTTATTTGGCCTTCCCATTTGTTCGACAAATTCATGGACTAGAAGTCCCTTATCCTCCAACTTGGTTAGAAGCGGATAAATTTGACTATGTTTGGCCGGCCATATGGGATCTAAATAATTCACTAATTCGTATCCGGTACAAGGCTTTCTGCCGATAACACTAAGAATCGCATATCCCAGAGTATTGATAGCAATCACCCCAATCTTTAAACCACGGCATCCAAATATCCTCTGTAAATGCTGCAGTTTACGGTGCTATAAGTATAGCATTCTTATATCCAGAGGTGAAATAAACCTTCATTGACACCAATATTATACATATAATATACACCAAAAATAGTACTAATGACACCGGTAAATAATCCTAAAGAACCACTGATGCTCGTACGTTTCTTGCTTAACACAAAGGGAATTCCAATAATGGTCGTAAAGAAAAGCATACCGATCACCGTTCCTAAACCAAATATGAGGATATAAACAGCGGCTTCTCCTACGCTCTTTACTGTACTCATCGTTAGCAGAATCATCGCTCCGCTCCCTGCAAGACCATGAACCAAACCGATTACCGTTGATCCTAAGTACGTCACCTTTTTATGCTTATGCTGGTGATTATGTTTGCCGCTATTTATATGAGAATGGACATGCTTATGCTCCTCAACATCACCATCATGTTTATGAGAGTGTATATGGATATTTTTAAAAGAAATAATGGTTTTAATTCCAAGAAAAACAAGCATAATTCCGACTAAAAATTCTAAAGACATGGCCCATTTCTCCGGTATTTCACCCTTCATCAAAATGACAATAATACCGACGATAAATAATGTCACAGTGTGGCCAATCCCCCAAAATACTCCAGCTAAAGAAGCCTGCCATAGCTTTTTGCTTTGGCTTGCAATGGTTGATACTGCAATCACATGATCGGGTTCAATGGCGTGCTTAATACCCAAAATCAGGCCCAATGCCAGCACAGACAATAACGTAACATCCATAAGATTTCTCCTCTACTTTCTAGTAAAAACCCAGCAATCCTAACAATTGCTGGGTTATGAACATTAATATTTTCTTAAAAAACTTGGCTTCTTGTTAAACCATTCTTGACTTAGAATCGAATGTAAGTCAGAAAATACTTTTTCAACAGTTTGTGTGGTATTGGCTAATACCCGAACGGTAAACCCTGGAACAGAAAGCAGCGAGATCCCTAGTTTATATTCCTCTGGGTTGTGAGGTAAAGCCTGATATAACCGATCAAGCAGGTCAGGAGTTGTTTTTTCCTCTATCACAATCATTGATCCTAAATGTGAATAGCCCTCCATCAAACCGATCCCATCCATGTTCTGTGAAACTGGATTTAATTTAATATGATCAAATACAACCAGCTCATCGTCCAAATAAATTTCATTGATAAGCTGGAGCAAATCATAGCTAAATCGATTTCCATCGGGCGACCATCCCGGGGTAATGATATCGGAGTAAAGAAGGGAACTCCCTTTTTCTATATAAAACACGTTTTTTTGTTTATAACGTGCATGTTGATAACCGATAAGCGGGTCTGGAATATACTCAAGATAACTCCCTTCTTTTAAATGAAATTCAGCTTCCTGATAGGCATGCGAATGAGGTGTCTTATAAATTTTGGTTGCCGATTGTGTGGTTAAGGTTAATTGCGCCTGCTTCTCTAAAGAAATATTCATTTGATAGCGGTCGCCGTCTAAATAACCGCCGCCAGGATTTAAAATATAATAGCAGGCCTGGCCGGAATCATCATGATAGACGGGACGCATGACTTTAAACGCCCCTTGGAAATAAACATCCTTCGCTATCGTCTTCCCGTTTTTTGCTTCCGCGCCTAAACGCAAAACTCCTGTCCAGTCCTCCATCTTACTCCAATCCTTTTAAAAGCGCATTTTTCTTAATCCAGTCTATGACTTGATCAAGACCGTCATTTTCTTTCAAATTAGTAAAAACAAAAGGCTTGTTGCCACGGAAAACCTTCGTGTCCGACGCCATCACCTCAAGACTTGCACCAACGAACGGAGCTAAATCTGTTTTATTAATAATAAATAAGTCCGATTTAATCATACCTTGTCCGCCTTTACGCGGAATTTTTTCCCCTTGTGCAACATCGATAATATAGATGGAAAAATCAACGAGTTCCGGACTGAAAGTGGCTGCCAGGTTATCTCCGCCACTTTCGACAAAAATTAGTTCCACATCGGGATGCTTTGCCTTTAATTCATCAATGGCTGCAAAGTTCATCGATGCATCTTCACGAATCGCTGTATGTGGACAGCCGCCAGTTTCCACACCGATAATACGGTCAGCTGGAAGCACGCCATTTTTCATTAAGAATTGGGCATCTTCTTTTGTATAAATATCATTTGTGACAACTGCCATACTAAGTTCATCTTTTAAAAAACGGGTTAATTTTTCTACTAACATCGTTTTGCCTGCTCCGACAGGTCCGCCTACACCAATTTTAATTGGTTCCATTTCTAACACTTCCTCTTTCTATTAAGACATAAATATTCGAATATTTACTCGTTCATGCTTCATTTGAGATAATTCCAGTCCAGGAGAGACAATTCCAAAATCTTCTTCCTCTAAACTTTGGATTTTTTCGGCAGCGTTGATTAATGCTGCTTGAAACTCCTGGATTGATTTCTGACCGGCCGTTTGCCCTAACGGAATCGCCCGCACCGCATTTTGGACAAGACTTGAAACGGTAGAATATAAATAATACATAGTGGTGGTTTTTTTAGGAACTCCTAGATGATGACCAACGATTGTAAAAACAATGGACGGATGACCGAAGGATTGTTTATTCTTGATTCGCTCTCGATAGACTGCAAGAATTGGAATATCATAGAGTGATTCCACGAGATTCAACATTCGGTCACCGATTCGCTGCGTTCCTTCCCGCGTTTCACGGGGTAAATTTTGCACCATCAGCATCCGGTCCAATTTCCACACCTTTTCTAGATCTTCCTTCTCCAATGCCTCATAAACAAGGCGGGAAGCAAGCCCATCTGAATAGATGAGCTGCTCGTTGACATACACATGAAGCCATTCTAAGAATGAGGCTTTATCATGAACTTTATCTTCTTGAATATAGCTCTCAAGCCCATACGAGTGACTAAATGCCCCCGTCGGAAAATTCGAATCACACAGCTGAAATAAGGATAACATTTGATCAGTCATGGCTATGACCTATATGACGAAATGCTTGCTTTACTTTGCGATCCTCTCGTTTATAAGGGATCTGCAGGTTTTGAAGTAATTCTTCTACAAGATAATCGTACTGAACAAGCATCTCGTCCCCTTCAAATTGGGCTGGCAAGTGGCGATTCCCTAATTGATGGGCAATCGTTCCCATTTCATTCATACTGCGCGGGCAAATAATCAATAAATCATCTGATATCACATCGATAATAATCATGTTTTTATCATCCATATATAAAACATCACCAGCAACAAGGTCACGCGGCTCTTTTAACCGGATGCCGATTTCTGTACCGTGATCTGTTGTAACGCGCTGAATTCGTTTCACTAAATGGGCGCTTTCGAGGTAGACTTTTTCCTTATGACGTTTGGCTATCTCTTCTTTATCCATTTGTTCAATATTCGTTACGATTTGTTCGATTATCAAAACCTTCACCTCTAAAATAGGAAATATCGTTGCCCCATCGGTACCTTATCAACAGGGTCACAGGTAATTACTTCCCCGTTAACTCTTACTTCATACGTTTGCGGATCCACCGTAATTTCAGGTGTTTCAGAATTCAGCTTCATATCTTTTTTCGTTAATTTGCGGATTCCCCGAACAGGAAGAATTAATTTTTGCAAGCCAAGCTTTTCATGGACCTTACCGTCAAATGCTGCCTGCGAAATAAAAGTAATGGAAGAGCTTGTAAGAGCCTTGCCAAGCTGTGCATACATCGGACGGTAAATCACCGGCTGCGGTGTTGGAATCGACGCGTTTGCATCACCCATTAAACCCTCCACCACAAAGCCGCTTTTAATCACCATTTCAGGTTTCACACCGAAAAAGGCAGGATCCCAAACGACTAGGTCGGCAATTTTTCCAACCTCTATTGAGCCTACGTATTCAGAAATACCATGAGTAATGGCTGGGTTAATCGTATATTTGGCGACATAGCGCTTTGCACGATTATTATCGGCAAGCTCCTTGTCTCCTTCTAAAATACCTCTTTGTTTCTTCATTTTGTCAGCTGTCTGCCATGTACGTAAAATCACTTCACCAACGCGTCCCATTGCCTGAGCATCGGAGCTGACCATACTGAATACACCCATATCCTGAAGAATATCTTCTGCAGCAATGGTTTCTTTGCGAATTCGTGAATCCGCAAATGCAAGATCTTCCGGAATCGATGGGTTTAAGTGGTGGCACACCATTAACATATCAAGGTGCTCATCTACTGTATTAACCGTATACGGTAAAGTTGGGTTCGTAGATGATGGCAGAACATTCATATAACCTGCTGATTTAATTAAGTCTGGAGCATGTCCGCCGCCAGCTCCTTCTGTATGGTACATATGAATGACCCGATCTTTTAGAGCGGCCATTGTATTTTCCATAAAGCCTGCTTCATTTAACGTATCAGCATGAAGGGCAACCTGTACATCATATTTTTCAGCTACCTTTAGAGCATTATCAAGCGCGGATGGGGTTGCTCCCCAGTCTTCATGGACCTTAAGACCGATGACACCTGCACGTACCTGTTCTGCCAGCGGCTCTTCTGAAGCAGCCTGACCTTTACCAGTAAATCCGACATTAATCGGCATTCCCTCTGCTGCTTCCAGCATCCGGTGGATATGCCATTCACCCGGTGTTACAGTGGTGGCCTTTGAACCTGCAGCAGGGCCTGTTCCTCCGCCAATCAGGGTCGTTAATCCTGAAGCTAATGCAGTTCTGATTTGTTCAGGGTTAATAAAGTGCACGTGGGTATCAATCCCGCCGGCAGTAACGATCATCCCTTCACCAGCAATTACTTCTGTACCAGCCCCGATGATTATGTCCACATTGTTCATAATTAATGGATTACCCGCTTTACCAATCCCGGCAATTTTTCCATCACGGATACCGATATCGGCTTTGTAAATACCCGTATAGTCTAAAATAACCGCATTCGTAATGACGACATCAGCAATTCCATCACCTCGTGTTACAAGCGGATGCTGTCCCATTCCGTCACGGATGACCTTACCGCCGCCAAATACGACTTCATCCCCATAAGTGGTGTAGTCCTTCTCAATCTGAATCGTTAAGTCTGTGTCTGCTAAACGAATAGAATCTCCTGTAGTCGGACCATACATTTGAGCATATTGATTTCTTGTCATTTTAAAACTCATTTGCTGCACCCCTTTTCTACTGATCCATCCACCTTATTGTTAAAGCCATATACACGGCGCTCCCCAGCAAAGTCTACTAATTCAATTTCTTTTTCGTCGCCTGGCTCAAAACGAACCGCAGCCCCTGCTGGAATATTCAGCCGTTTTCCGAATGCTTCGTCCCGATTAAATTTCAAAGCATCATTTACTTCGAAAAAATGAAAATGCGATCCTACTTGAACTGGGCGGTCCCCAGTATTGATGACCGTTAGTTTCGATGCTGTTCGATCAGCATTACAGATAATTTCTTCTTCTTTTAAAAATAATTGTCCCGGAATCATTTCATTACTCCTCCCGTCATTTGTTATTTAATTGGACTATGTACAGTCACAAGTTTTGTTCCGTCAGGAAAAGTTGCTTCAACTTGAATATCATGGATCATTTCGGGAATACCTTCCATCACATCTTCACGTGACAAAATGGTTGTTCCGTATTCCATTAATTGGGCAACTGTTTTTCCATCCCGTGCACCTTCTAAAACTTCATAGGTGATAAGAGCGACTGCTTCTGGGTAATTCAGCTTCAATCCTCTGTCTTTTCGGCGCTTTGCAAGGTCTGCAGCCACTACAATCATGAGTTTGTCGATCTCGCGTGGTAATAGTTTCATAGATATACCTCCTCTAATTTTTTGCATAATAATATGACAGAACCCGCCAAAAGGCAGTTCTGTCATTACTCGCCGGAAATCAATGAATCCTGAACATCACGATATATGTTAATGAAGGAATATCATGACGATGAAAATATCTGATTGATTCCCAATGATTTATACTATATCATCATAATTATCATATATCAATTTTTATATATTAATAAATTTATATATGTAAAAAAATATATTTTTTAGCAGTTTTTATGAAATTACAAAAAAGGAGATTAAGAGGATGAAGACAGACGTACCAAAATCTTTAAAGGGTGGGAAGTTTTATCCCTTCCTAAGAGCATCCCTCAAAGGAATCTCTCAGGTCATATTGATTGAGAATTCCATCACCGGATTACTAATCCTAATTGCCATTGCCATTTCCTCTATTTATTTAGGGGTGATTGCACTGCTGTCCGCCATGATTGGGACATTCACAGCGATGTTGGGGGGCGCCGATAAAGAATCTATCGATCAAGGTTTGTTAGGGTATAACTCCGTCCTAACGGGAATGGCGTTGGCATTATTCTTACAGGGGCCTTATATGTGGACTGTGGCTTTAGCTGGTGCTGTAGTAGCAGCGGTTTTGACGGCCGCAATGATGCATTTTATGAAAAATACAAAGGTACCTATTTTAACGTTTCCTTTTATTGTTCTGACATGGTTAATGCTGCTTGCGGCTTATAAATTAAAACATTTATCATTAAGCGCTTCCTTAGTCCCTCAGGATTTGGCAAACTGGCAGCTAAATATTGCGGGAAAAGTGAATTTATTAGATGGAGTTTTCCATGGGATTGGGCAAGTGTTTTTTCTTAATAATACATGGTCTGGTATTCTTGTTTTAATTGCTGTTTTTTGGGGAAGCAGAAAACTGGGAATGTACGCAGCGATTGGAAATGCAGCGGCCATCATCATAGCCTATGTTCTAGGCGGAGAACACTCCTTAATCGTCTTAGGACTCTACGGCTACAACGCCATCCTAACCATCATTGCCGTATCCGGTGTATTTAATGAGAAGCACAATCGTTATAACCTACCATCAGGCATCCTTGCCGCCTGTCTAACCGTACCCATTACAGCAGGACTCAGCACATGGCTCCTCCCCTACGGCCTCCCCGCCCTAACCATGCCATTCGTCCTCTCCACCTGGCTCATCCTCGGAGCCAGAAAAACCATGCCGAATTTGTAAGGCATGGTGATGCATGGGGACGGTTCTTCTGCCTCATTCTTTCTGAGGCAAAGGGACGGTTCTTCTGCCTCAAAATGGTTGATTCAAAGGAAACACGGGGATGGTCCTCAGGAGCAAACGTGTTTTGATGCATGAGAACTATCCCCGTGTCCCACTTGATGCATGAGAACCGTCCCCATGCACCACTTTTACGCTCTACTGGATATTTATTTACAGTTGTGGTAAATTCCATTTTGCATAGGGCAGGTAAACCAAGGAGGTCCATATGAGTAAAGGGAAGATATTGATTGTTGAGGATGAAAGGAAAATTGCACGCTTGATTCAATTAGAGCTTGAGCATGAAGGGTATGAGACAGGTACTGCCTACACGGGGTTGGAGGGTTATTCATTATTTAAACAAGAAAATTGGGACCTGCTGTTATTGGATGTGATGCTGCCTGAATTAAGCGGCCTTGAAGTGTTAAGGAGAATCCGCACTGCCAATGACCAAACCCCCGTGATTTTACTAACTGCCCGCGATGCCTTGCCTGATAAAGTGAGCGGATTAGATTTAGGGGCCAACGACTATATTACCAAGCCATTTCGAATTGAAGAATTACTTGCTCGGATTCGTGTATGGCTCAGGCAATCAGTCCTCCAAGAAGAACCAGCTGATTCCTCTCTTAGCATAGGGGATTTAACCATCAATCAAAAAACACGGGAAGTAGTCCGTGCCGATCAGTCCATTGAATTAACACCAACAGAATATGAATTACTTCTATACTTAGTACAAAATCAAAACCAAGTCCTAACATTTGATCAACTGTTATCAAATGTATGGGGGTTTGATTATTACGGTGACAGCAATGTCGTCTATGTATACATACGTTATTTACGCAAAAAGATTGACGCCCCATTTTCAAAACCTTATATTCACACCATTCGCGGTGTTGGATATATGTTAAAGGAATAAGGTATGAAGATTCAAACGAAAATCATCTTTACATCTACCATCTGGCTATTAATTCTTCTGGTATTAGCTAATAGTTCCATTTTTTTTATTTTTAAAAAAACAATGACGGATCACGCAATTGAACGAATTCAAACAGAGAGCAGCAATATAATAGAAGGAGTAAAACAAGCAAACCCTTCTTCCGTTAATTTTGCAAATTTATTACGCGCTTATTTGCCGCCAAATGGAATGATCCGGATTCTACCTCCAAAGGGCAAACCCATTCTGGTAGTGATGAAAAATAACTTCAAGCTGCAAGACCTTCCGTATTCCTATAAAGCAGGTGAACATATGGCCGTTGAAAGGGTGGATCAACATTTATATGCGGTAGGAAAAACACCGATGATTTGGACCCATGGCGATATCGTTTCACTAGAAGTAATAGAACCCTTAACAGATGTCGAACATTCACTAAGCATCCTACAGGTAATTTTAGTAGTCGCGTCTCTCGTCATTTTAATTCCAACGATTATTGGCGGCCGCATACTAAGCCAAATTATCCTTGGTCCCATCAAAGCACTTATTCAGACAATGGAAGAGATACAGGAATCAAGAACGTTTAAAAAAATTAGCAGAGACCGCCCCTCAAAAGATGAGCTCGACCAAATGGCCAACACGTTTAACAACATGATGGAGTTATTAGAGAGAAGTTATAAGAAGCAGGAACAATTCGTTTCAGATGCATCTCATGAATTAAAAACTCCCCTTACCGTGATTGAAAGCTACGCTAGTATGTTAAAACGCTGGGGAATGGAACGGCCTGATATTTTGGAAGAGGCAATCGATGCCATTCATTCCGAGTCAATCCGGATGAAACAGCTTACGGGGCAGATGCTTTTACTAGCAAAGGGTGATACGCAGTGGGAACTAAAAATTGAGAAAATAGATGTGGCAGACATTTGCCGCGAAACCGCGAAGTATCTTCAGCAGGCGTTTGAACGCAAGATTTCAATTCATCTCAACACAGACCATCCATTAATGATGGCTGATGGAAAGAAAATAAAACAGTTGCTCTATATTTTAGTCGACAATGCTATCAAATACAGCGAAAAACCGATAGACATCTCGATTTCTCGAAGCAGCCATTCTTTGCTTCTTGCGATTACCGATTATGGAATCGGCATTCCAAAAGATGAATTAGCACGTGTATACGAGCGATTTTTCCGAGTAGATAAAGCCAGAAGCCGTGATACTGGCGGTTCAGGGTTAGGTTTGCCCATCGCCAAGAAAATTGTTGCTGCCCATAACGGCGAAATTCACATTGACAGTGAGGAAGGAAAAGGAACAACGGTTACGTTAAAATTCCCGCGCCACTTCTCCAACGATTCTAAGGTATCTTTAATAGAGGATTAAACAACCTATGATACACTGTCTCAACAACAGAAGAGGTGAATGGATGAAAAAAATAGCGGCAGGCATTTTGCTAATCCTTATCATAGGCGCTCTGGGCTGGTATGGTGCAACAATGGCGTTCAATCGTTCCCATCCCTCCCTTTCGGAAGACAAGGTCAGCCAAATGATTTTGAACAAATACGGCGGAATGATTCAGAACATAAGCATGATTCAAGAAAACTATAAATTGACTCTTGTTAAAGATCAGATTAAATATGACATCATTGTAAATGGCCGAACGGGGGAAGTGCTCTCTATGACTAAACAAGGCGCACCTGACACAACGGATCGCAGGCAGCCAGAAACGAAGGAACCGCCACCTAGCAATAATGGGGTTGCTCCAGAAACCCCCATCGCCATCGAAAAAGCAAAAGCATTAGCATTAGAAAAAGTAAGCGGCACAATCACTTCGGCGAAATTAGATGAAGAAGATGGTGAACTGGTATACGAGATTGAAATCAAACAATCGAAATCTAAGAAGGCAGAAGTGATCATTAATGCCTATTCAGGAAAAATTGAATCAATTACTTTTGAAACAGAGGATGAAGACTAAACGTGCGGCGTAATGCTGCACGTTTTTTTTTCAAAAAATGGAGGGGTTTAATGCTGTCATGAGGTATTCTTCGATTTTTCTAAGAGAATTTTAAACTTCTCCTTCAATTTCTTTAAAATTGATTGGTTATGATGTAGTTACTAACAAACAAGGAGGTTATCAAGAATGAACTTCTTTTCCATTCTATTAACAGGCAGTTTACTCACAGGCGGTTTAGGCGCAAGTGCTTATGCGTTGACAAATCATCAGCAAACGGCAGCACAAACAAATGAAACAGTAAAGACAATTAGTGAAATAAAAGCAAAAGAAATCGCCTTAGGCGCATCAAAAGGCGGGCTCGTAACAAAGTGCGAGCTGGATCAGGATAACGGCATGACAAAATATGAAATTACGATTATAAAGCAAAATGAAGAATTTGAAGTGGAAGTAAATGCAGAAACCGGCAAGGTCTTGAAATTGGAACAGGAATTGCAAGATAAGGCTGGGGATGAGGATAAGGCTGAACATAAGAATGAGGCTCCTCTGCAGGGTGTTACACCGACTATTTCATTAGAAAACGCCAAGAAAACAGCCTTGGACATAATAAAAGGTTCCATTACGAAAGCAGAATTGGATGATGAGGACAAGTCGCTCGTTTACGAAGTGGAAATAAAGACAGCTGATCATCAGGAAGCAGAGGTTAAAGTAGATGCAATCAGCGGAAAAGTTTTAAGCACGGAATTTAGTGATTAAATCATCCAGCAATTGAAGAAAAAATTCTAGGAGGGTTCCATATGTTTCAAAATTTTGAAGTTAAACCAATGTTTGAAAACCAATACCACCAACGCCATCAATTTTCATTAAAAATGAAAGGACATACCTACCAAGGGATTTTCCGAAACGGAAAAATCCAATGGTTCTATCCAACACCACAATCCAAACTCGAGAAAAAAGTCGTTCAACAGGTAGAAACCAAAGTCAATGATCTCATGACACGCCACCTGGCATAAGGCACGGGTGAGGCATGGGGACGGTTCTCGTGCTTCACTTTTTTCATGGGGTGAGGCAC
>NZ_JBLVQN010000023.1:0-88742 GCF_058323225.1 Neobacillus sp. PVCKKU3 | reverse complement strand
CTGTATTTTTTAAAATATGCCATTAGGCATGAAGCATAATTCATTAATATTACCTCCACATAACGATAACCATCCAAAATTTTAACAACATCTGCTTCTTCTAATAGTTAATTCATATTAGCTGTAAATGGTTAAGGCTTGTATCCTATAAATGTGAAAGTAATTTTTGAAAATAGTATTTTTTCATAAAAAAAACCTTGATAATTCAAGGTTTTTTAGTTTGGAATATGTATTTTCCAAACTTATAGAATTAAAAATGCAATTGGTGCTGTAATTAGAATCGTAAGGACTACTCGTTCGAACCAGATGACCACAAGTTTGCCGACTGTAAGTGGTATTTCAGTTGAAAGGATACATGGTACCACTGCCGAGAAGAAAATGATGGAAGAAACGGACACAACGGCAATGACAAACTTTGTAACAAGTGCAGCCTTTGTTACTAAAAGTGCCGGTAAGAACATTTCGGCAATACTTAAAGCACTGGCTTTTGAAGCAAGCATGGCATCTGGAAGCTGTACGAGCTTTGCGAAAGGATAGAAAATGTAGCCAAGCCAATCAAAAACTGGTGTGAATTCCGCTAAAACAAGACCCAGCAAGCCAACTGACATGATCGAAGGAAGAATCCCCATTGTCATGACAAAACCGTCTTTTAGGTTGTCCCAAATGTTTTTACCAAGACTAGGAGACTCGTTTGCAGTTACCATCGCTTCTTTCCAAGCAGTCTTCACTCTGTCTTTCTTAATGATAACCTCTACGTCACCCTCCATATCTTGATAATAAGAATCACTCATTTTGGATAATGGCCAAATACGGACGGTGATAGCGGTTACGATGAATGTTACGATAAATGTTACCCAGAAATAGGCATTCCAAATGTTCATTATATCCAGCGTTTTGGCAACAACGATCATAAAGGTGGCTGAAACAGTAGAAAAACCTGTTGCAATAATGGCTGCTTCTTTAATAGTATATTTTCCTTCTTTAAAAACACGGTTGGTAATTAATAATCCAATTGAGTAGCTTCCTACAAAGGATGCCACTGCATCAATAGCAGAACGTCCTGGTGTCTTCCAAATCGGTTTCATCACCGGCTGCATAAAGATTCCGACAAATTCAAGCAATCCATAGCCGACCAATAAAGCCAGAAATACGGAGCCGATTGGTACCAGCAAGCCAACTGAAATGACTAACTTGTTAAATAAAAACGGTGCCATATTTGGGTCAAAAAACCACTTAGGGCCGACATTAAATACAAGCATCACACCTGCCACAAAACCAAACACTTTGAGGATTGAAAAGACTAATGTTACCGTGTCTTTTTTCCAAGTGCCTTTAATAAATGGGTAAACAGCGCCCAATAAAATCACGAGCAATGCATAGTATGGCAGAACTCCTGGAGCTGTCGTTTGAATGTAAGAAACAATGTGGTCCAGCATGATAGATGATTTCCCATTTACTGTTACCGGAATAAAAAAGACAAAAATACCAATGGCACTATAAACAAAAAACTTTACGATATTCGCCATGTTGCTGTTCTGTAATTCCGGCTGTATAGCCTTTACTTGTTCTACTGAATGATTTGCCATACTCCATCCCCCTTTAAGGAAATATCACTTTAATTCATTAAAGACCTTTGACCTAAAAATTAGATATTTGTCCACCTTAGGTGGACAAATACCGCAAATTGTCTTTCTGTGGTGCTTGACACCTATCTCAACATAACCCCTGTGAGAAAAGTTAAAAATACGTGGGTGCCGAGTTTAACGGTTGGTTGGACGGCACTGTCTTTGAGCGGGTCGAGACAGACGATATCCATGGCACCGACTTTTGGATGCTTGGCCGCTGCTAGCACCCCTTCAAGCAGTTCGGTTGTGGTCATGCCCCCCGGCGTTGAGGCCGGTACCCCTGGGGCAAAGGCGATGTCAAGGACATCCATGTCAACTGTCAAATAAATAGTGTCAACTTTAGCGGCGAGTGCGTCCAGACATTCAAGAACTGTCGCCTCGATGCCCTTTTTCCTGGCACGCCCCAGCGTAATATAATTAACACCTTTTTCATCTGCATATTGCTTTAAATCTTTAGTGTTAAAAAATCCGTGTAGACCAATATTATACATATTCGAGCCGTCCACGACGCCGCTTTCAATCAGGTTCCGCATCGGAGTTCCATTCGAAGGTCCATTATCACTCATGTCCCGTAAATCAAAATGAGTATCAAATTGGATAATTCCAATCTTCTTGTCAGGCCGGGCCAGATGCAGACCTTTTACCATCATTGCCGTAATCGAATGATCGCCGCCAATAGCGCAAATTTTGGACTTCGTAAAATGCTGATGAAGTGCCGTAGAAGCCGCGATAATATTATCATGGCAGCGGCGGATATCAGTGACATGCATTGGGACGTCTCCTGCGTCCAGTGCTGTCATTTCGGTGAGATCCACGTCTTCATCCAAATTATAGGTCGTGAATCCTTTCCATGCTCTTCGAAAGGCATCCGGAAATTCCGAAGCACCTGATGCACTGATAGACGAACGGGAAAGCGGGACGCCGACTACCACAAAGTCAGCATCCTTCGCTTTTTCCGGGTCGCTTGCAGCTGACAGAGGCTCAATCCATTCATGAACTTTGCAGGCCTCCGCACTGCCTCCCTCTGGCCGTACCCATGTAAAGCTTGGCGGGTTCAGTTTAGGATAAAGAAAGCTCTTCAATGAGCTGACCTCCCTTGACAACCACCCGGCCATTTTTCACGACCGTATCGGTATGGTTGACACCATATGAATACTGTAGCTTCATATAGTTTTCAATGTTAAAAATGGTCACGTCACCTTTTTTACCGACTTCTAAACTGCCAATTTCGCGGCCGCGATTGATGGCATGGGCAGCGTTAATGGTAGTAGCGGTGATAACCTCTGCCGGAGTCATTCCCATTTTCAAGCAGCCAAGGCTCATGATAAACGGCAGCGAAACCGTTGGTGATGATCCAGGGTTACAATCGGTGGAAAGCGCGACCGGCACTCCTAAATCAATCATTTTTCGGCCATTTGCAGACTCAGCCATTAAAAAATAGGCTGTACCTGGAAGTAATACCCCGACAATGCCTTTTTCAGCCATTGCCCTCATACCTTTTTCTGAAGCTTTTAGAAGATGGTCTGCGGAAATGGCTCCAACCTCTGCCGCGAGTTCTGCTCCTTCATATGGCTCAATCTCATCTGCATGGATTTTCGCAATCAAACCATGACGCTTTCCCGCTTCAAGAATGACCCTTGATTGCTCCGGTGTAAACACCCCATGCTCACAGAACACATCATTAAATTCAGCGAGTCCGAGCTCAGCAACTTTCGGAATCATATCTTCCACTAACAAGCGTACAAACTCATCTGGGTTTTCCTTATACTCCTTCGGAACCGCATGTGCTCCCATAAAAGTAGAAACTACATCAACCACATGCTTTTCCTGTAATTCCTTCGCCACTTCAAGCTGCTTCAGTTCGGTTTCCCAATTCATTCCGTAGCCGCTTTTTGCTTCAACCGTGGTAACTCCATGACGCAAGAACTGATTTAAGCGGTTATAGCTTTCTTTGTAGAGCTGCTCATGTGATGCGGCTTTTGTTGCTCTTGTCGTCGCATGAATCCCGCCGCCGGCATTCATGATTTCCATATAGGTTTTACCCTGCAAGCGCATATTGAACTCGTTTTCTCGGCTTCCCGCATGAACAAGATGTGTATGCGGATCTACTAAACCTGGTGTTACAAGCTTTCCACTGGCGTCAACTAGTTCAGCCTCAGAGAGACGGTTGGCATATTTAGCCGCAAGCTCTTCATCAGTGCCTACAGCCTGAATAACTCCGTCCTCAATCCATACACTGCCGTTTTCGATAATGCCAAGCTCAGACATTTCCGCTTTTACCCTTGGAGCATCAGAGCCGCCATGTAAAGTAACTAGTTGAGATGCATTTCTAATAAAAATTGCTTTGGTCAATTTGAGTCATTCCTCTCAAAACGTAGTTTTGCAGGATTATCTCGGGCTACAGTTCCATTTCAACATGGAATCCGCCAAAAAGTGCAAGTTATTCGCCGAAAACATCAACATATCCGCCGAATTAACCGAGATATCCGCCAAAATAGCGGACATATCCGCCAAACTCGCAGATATATCCGCCAAACACGATTGTGTCCCCTTATCCTGGTAGTACTAGTCTTGCTTAAGCATTGGCATTTTGATGCCCTTTTCCTTAGCAGTCTTGATAGCAAGATCGTATCCTGCGTCAGCATGGCGAACTACACCCATCCCAGGGTCAGTTGTTAATACGCGCTGTAAGCGGACTTCTGCTTCCTTCGTACCGTCGGCTACGATAACCATACCAGAGTGCTGGGAGTATCCCATACCAACGCCGCCGCCATGGTGCAATGAAATCCAGCTCGCTCCGCCTACAGCATTGATCATTGCATTTAGAATTGGCCAGTCGGAAACTGCATCCGAACCGTCTTTCATTGCTTCAGTTTCACGGTTTGGTGAAGCAACAGAACCAGCGTCTAAGTGGTCACGGCCGATAACGATTGGAGCGGAAACCTCACCGCTAGCCACCATTTCATTTATCACTTTACCGAAACGAGCACGGTCTCCATATCCTAACCAGCAAATACGAGCAGGAAGTCCTTGGAATGCGATTCTTTCCTGGGCCATTCTTACCCATTTGCAAAGATGCTCATCATCTTTAAACTCGCGAAGTAATGCTTCGTCAATTTTGCGGATATCTTCCGGATCGCCAGATAATGCCGCCCAACGGAAAGGTCCTTTTCCTTCACAGAATAATGGGCGAATGTAAGCTGGAACAAATCCTGGGAAATCAAAGGCATTTTCCACACCTTCGTCTTTTGCTACCTGACGGATGTTGTTACCATAATCGAATGTAACCGCACCTTTTGTCTGCATATCCAGCATTGACTTTACATGAATAGCCATGCTTTGTTTGGAAAGTTTCACATACTCAGCCGGATTTTCCGCTCTTAACTTCGCTGCTTCCTCTAATGAATACCCAATTGGTACATATCCATTTAATGGGTCGTGTGCGGATGTCTGGTCAGTTAACACATCTGGATTGAAACCTTTTTCGATCATTAATGGTAAAATTTCAGCCGCATTTCCAATAAGCCCAATAGAAAGTGCCTTGCCTTCCTTCTTCGCTTCAAACGCTAAACGTAATGCTTCATCAAGATCCTTTGTTTTTACATCCAGGTATCTTGTTTCGATCCGACGGTCGATCCTCCACTCATCGACCTCCACAGCGATACAAACACCATCGTTCATTGTTACCGCAAGTGGCTGAGCGCCGCCCATCCCGCCAAGACCAGCAGTTAGTGTAATCGTGTGTTTTAATGAACCGTCAAACTCTTGACGAGCAAGCTCAGCAAAAGTTTCATAGGTTCCCTGAACGATTCCCTGGCTGCCGATATAAATCCAGCTGCCGGCTGTCATTTGTCCATACATCATCAAGCCCTTTTTATCAAGCTCATGGAAGTGCTCCCAATTAGCCCATGCAGGAACAAGGTTTGAATTTGCCAGCAATACACGCGGCGCATCCTTATGAGATTTCCAAACTACAACCGGCTTTCCTGACTGGATCAATAATGTTTCATCATCTTCTAACTCTAAAAGCGTTTTCACAATTGCATCAAAAGATTCCCAGTTACGTGCTGCCTTTCCGATTCCGCCGTAGACAACTAAATCTTCTGGTCGTTCGGCAACCTCCTGGTCAAGGTTGTTATAAAGCATGCGGAGCGCTGCCTCTTGAATCCAGCCCTTTGCATGCAGTTCAGTGCCTTTATAATTTTTAACTACTCTTGGTTGTGAAGTTTTCGTTTCCATTTTTACACCCCTTATTAGTTTAAATCTATTTTTATTATAAAAAGCCAATCTTCTGAAAAATACGAATAAAACATTAGAAAACAGATATAATTTTTATAATAAAATGCTTTTTTTTAGGACAAACCCTCAGTAATATGTACTTTTTTTAGAAAATGTTAATTATTTTTAGAAACCTAATAAAAAAAGACTCAGTCAGCACTGAGTCATAGTTTCATTTCTCTCCGATATTCTCTTGGCGATGAACCCATCAAATCCTTAAACAGCCTGCTAAAATAATTGGAATTATGGAAGCCGGCCATCGCGGCAATTTCATTGATGGGTTTGTTCGTCTCTCGCAGCAGTCTTTTCGCTTCCTTCATCCTGATTCCAGTTAATACACCCGTAAAGCTCGAACCGGTCGTCGTGGTTATTAGATGACTGAAGTAAGACGGATTTCGCTCCACATATTGAGCTACTTCTTCAAGACGCAGCTGGCTATTTGAAAAATTAGCCTCCATATAGGCGATGCCTCTTTCGATTGGATCGTTTTTTAAGCTCCGGATGTTAGCCTCCACACCCTGGAAAATTTTTTGCATAAATAAAATCAGATTTTGAACCGTCCGGTAAAGAACCGTATCATATAAAATAGAATTAAAAATGTACCGATATTCCCTCTCAAAGTGCTCGTCTGCCTCAAGAGTATAGGTCTTCATAAATCTTCTTATTTGCGCCAAAATACTTGTCAACCTGATTCTGACCAGCCCGGGATCCGGATAAGGAGTTTCTAAATGTAGAAATTCATCATAAAGGCATTTCTTTATTTTTTCCAATTCAAAGTTGGTGAGCATGTCAATCCAATTCCGTTGCTCGGGAGGCGTTAAGAATGGGTCGAGATAAACCCATTTCGGAGAGTATTCAAACTCCACCACCTGCCGGTATCCTTTATAGTAAGTGAAATCCAGCATTTTTCTGATTTGGCGATATTTTTCGTCAAGAGGTATTGGGGATTTCCCTTTATGAACGACAATCGCAAGGGAGTCGGAAAATTCCTCTTCCCATCTTCTCATTGCTTTCCGGCATTGCTCCATTATAGTGGTACAGGAATCCATAAATAAAAGAATAACCATGTCACTTAACGGAAAAATGCCATGCAAATCCTTAAAGGAATATTCTAATAAAAAGGAATGCAAGGTACGATTCATTTCAATTTCTTCAGCCTTAAATGCAGCAATATGGTAGTTTTCGCTAAAACCTGTTTGTGAAATAAATAAGGACTCATAGGTAATATCTTTATAAAGGGTTGACTGCATTGGACCATTTGGTTTCAATTTGGTCGAAAGCTTTCGGAATGCCTTTTGATAAGCAGACTTTATTTTTACCGTCGAAAAAGGTTTGATCATTAAATCCAGTGCCTGCAGATCGATGGCCAAGCGCGCTTTCTCAAAAGTGGCCTCAGCGCTAGTTAATAGCAGAATAGGTTCATAAATTTGGATTAAATCACGAAAAACCGGCCAATCTTCTTTGTTAATCATATCTAATTCGATTAAGACGACTTCAGGAGTTTCTTTCTCGAAAAGGACGATAAATTCCTGATAATCAGCCGCCGACAAGATGTGGGCAACAGGAATAGAGGAGGTTTTTAACATCCACTTCAACCCCTCCCGTTCGTTTAAGTCACGATCTGCTATCAGCCATTTTCCTTCCATTAATGAATCCTCCGTTTTTTAAACCTATCTATCATTCTATAGCATAAATTGTTTGATTAACAGTATCCAATATAGTCCTTAAAAGAAAAAAGGACATGCACCATCGGACATGGTGTTCGTCCTTTTTTAGCAGTTGATTAGTTCGGCAAGCTCCGCATTTTGATAGAGCAGTCGGCGAATTTCATCAGGTACAGTGGTTTTAATTCTTGTTTGTCGATTAATTGTTGTCAAAACGACTTCAGCAGACGCCAGCAGAATGCCTTGTTTATTTTCCATCTTTTGCATAAGGGTAAAACTTGTATTCCCAACTCGCTCAAGCCATGTGCGAACGATTATTTCATCATTATTAAACACTTCTTTTTTATAATCAACGCCAATATGGACTGCTACTGCTTCTACACCCAGCTGCTGGGTACAAAAACGGTACCATTCCTTACGCCCTAGGTCGAAATAATCAAAAATCTTCACATTACTGACATGAAATGTTTTTGTCTCTGCGATTAGCTCTAATTCAGAATAAGTCAATTTTTTCACCTTTCCCCAGCCGCACCATTATTTTTTCGAATTTTCCATATTTATTTTATTTTACACTATCTACTAAACAAATGAAATCTTTATATGGTTTAAGGTGCCTGACACCAATCATCCTTAAGAATCATTTCTCTTTCGAGATGGCTGGCGCGAATGCCGAAACGCGGGCTGGCCGCTTCAATTTTCTCCCCGAGGAGGATTTTGATGGCCAGATAGGGCATATTGATGCCGGAAAGGCAGCTGATATGCATGCCGCCGCTCATACGCGGGTTAATTTCCAATAGCTTTGGGATACCATTGTTATATTTTAATTGAATATTAAATATATATGGCAGCTTAAACTCAAGATGAAACCGATGAGCGAGTTGAATCAGTTCTTGATGGTCAACAAGCTCACGGATTCTTCCATCTCCTTTCATCCTTGGGATCGCGGCAAGTAATCGGTCTGGTGTTGCCAGGCAATCAATACTATATTCCCGGCCCTCTAAATACTCAAGGACCATTAAATCTGGAAATGTCTCCTGCTGGCCAAGAATTTCGCAAGCGTACCGATAAGGCAGTCGGTAACTAGTTCCATGATGAAAAAGCTGATTGACGGAATCAATTTCATCCTTAATCACGCGAAAACCGTTGGCACCCTCACCAATAACCGGTTTAAAACAAACCTTATGTCCCTTTTTTATCAGCCTTTCGCAAGCGGACTTAAATTCCGGTAAGGTATTAACCACATAATGTTCAGGAATAGAAAATATAGGTCCTTCTCCTTCTGCCTTTTCCATAATGGTTTGATAAGCAAGAGCCTTATTATCCAGCCTCTCCATTAGTTCCGCATCTGGACAGACCAACACTTTGACGCCAATTTTTTCGAAATCAGCAAGTCTTTTTGAAATTAACACGTTTTCCTTGCGGGGTATAAAAATGTCGATCCCATGCGTTTCACAAAACTCCAGACAGAAGGCGATATATTCATCACCGGAGAGTTCCGGTTCGGTAAAAGCTTTATCACAATACTGCAAATATAGAGCATCCTTATTAGGACTCGTTCCATAGATTGTAAATTTCCGGTTATCGGGATTGTCCCGAATCATCTCAATATAGTGGGAAACAGTTGTAAACCAGCGGTTAAACCAAATTTTCATAAAAATCCTCTCTCATGTTGTAATTTGACCCTTCCATTATGTTCAAACTGTGTTTTTTTTAAACAGATAAATATTTTTCTAAAATAAAAAAACGCCTCTTTTGCTGCAGAAGCGTTTTGGAATAATAGTCCGGTTCACTAGACCGGAATTCTTATATTATTATATCTTAGGGCAAATTCCATAATGGCTTTGAGGTTTAGATGCGATTCGTCTTTTATTACACTATCCACTTTTTTTACTACTTGTCTTTCAAAAAAATTCATTTTAGAAACTAAGAATTCGCCGCCAAATAAGCCCATTGCCACTGAGTTTTTCCGTAAATCCTGCGGAAAGGCGCGGTTAAATTGCTCCACAGCGATATCACCATCCCGTATGCAGCACAGAAATAGTCCCACTTCTTTTTCTAAAAGCTCATCATGATGCTGTTTAATAAATTGTTTAATTTTCCTTTGAATTTCCCCTGCATGAATCGATCCGCCAATTATAACCCCATCATAATCCTCTAAATCAAAAAGAATTTTATCCCGTTTCAAATCTACAGCGAGGACCTCTCCTTCAATATTCTCGCATAATACACTCACAGCCTTTTCTGTCGTACCATGGGATGAGCAATAAACAATTAACGTTTTCATGATTTGCTCCTCCTTCAAAATGATATTCCTATTAATTCTCAATATATAGCCTGTAAAAAAGACTGGCTGCAAAAACATTGGCAATATTATTACAATTTCCGATTTGCGGGTATTCACTTAATTGTGGAGTTTTTAAAGCTTCGCTTCGCAAATTGTCCGATTTCACGAATGGCTTTACGGGCCTCGGGCAGAACGCCACCGAAGATTTGCCAAACATGCCACATTCCTTCCCATATCTTCAAGGTGACATCAACACCAGCAAGCCGCGCCTTTGCTGCAAGCATTTCAGCATCACTTTGTAAAATTTCATGACTCCCCGATTGGATAAACAAGGGCGGGAAATCGGTCAAATCAGCGAAAACAGGCGAAATCATTGCGTGATTAAGGGGTTTGTCACCTGCATACATGGCAGCTGCCTTTCTCACGGTTTCTGGGTTTAAATACGGGTCCAGCTTCCTGTTTTTCTCATAACTCTCCCCACTGCTTGTTAAGTCCGCCCAAGGCGATAAACAAATAACCGCTGCAGGCAGGGGATCGTTTTGTTCCCTAAGTGTCAAGACGGCAGCAATACTTAAGCCCGCACCTGCTGAATCGCCAGCAAAAATAATATTAGAAGATTTATAGCCCCGCTTAAGCAGCCAGTGATACACTAAAACAGCATCTTCAACCGCCGCGGGGAATGGATGTTCAGGGGCAAGCCGATACTCAGGCAAGAGCACCTTGGCACCGGAAGCCTTGCCAATTCTAGCTGCCAGCACACGGTGGGTATCTGCCGACCCATATTCATATGCACCACCGTGCAAATAAAGGATTACCTTGTCATCCTTAGTATCAGCGAAAGAAAGCCATTCAGAATAAAGCCCGCCAATTTTGCAGGATTCCCTCATACAGCCCTTAGGGAGCTTGCCAAGCTTGGCACCAAATTCATTAAATCTCTGCCGCCTCTCTTCCATCCCTGTTTTCCTGATTCCTTTTTTCGCCATTCTTTTTACTGATAGTTTTATCATTTTTTCGATAAATAAACTTTGAATGCTTGGCATAACGGTCATCCCCCTCCCTGATATATATATATTATACTGAAAAAACTTAATTGCATATATCTTCCAATGGCAAAATATCCTATTTTTTATAAATATTGTAAAAATTCTGTAACAACCCTGTATCTTATTGTACAATTGGATTAGCAGTAGTTACCAATTCGGAGGGTTTTTATGAATCGACTTACCGACCATCTCATCATTATCTCATTCGACTGTCTTTCCTCATTAGATTTTCCCATTATTAAAGAATTACCGCACTTCAAGACGATTTTGCAAGACGGGGCCTTGGTGGAAAACGTCGAGAGTATCTACCCATCTGTCACTTACCCTTGCCACGCTACTATCGTAACGGGAAAATATCCGAACAGGCACGGTGTCATTAATAATACCCTTTTGCAGCCAGGACGATTATCTCCTGACTGGAACTGGTTTCGGAGCTCCATACGCGGAACCACCCTCTATGATGAAGCAAAAAAAGCAGGCATGACTACAGCCGCCTTACTGTGGCCGGTTACCGGAAAAGCGGATATAGATTATAACATGCCCGAGATTTTCGCAAACCGTCCATGGCAAAATCAAATTCTTGTATCTCTCACCAGTGGGACTCCCCGCTTCCAATGGGACCTTAATAAAAGGTATGGTCATCTCCGCAACGGTTTAAGTCAACCGGAATTGGATGACTTTGTTTTAGAAGCAGCGGTGGATACGATTAAAACAAAAAAACCAAACCTAATGCTGGTCCACTTTACCGACCTTGATTCCATGCGGCACTTCCATGGTTTTTCATCAGATGAGGCCATTGCCGCCATCCACCGTCATCACAGCAGGCTTGGCAGAATCATGGAAGCACTTGAGGAGAGCGCCATCAAAGATAACTCCACTGTGGTTATCCTCGGTGACCACAGCGCGTTAGATGAAAATAAGGCTGTACACTTAAACGTACTATTTAAAGAACATAATTTGATTACCACCAACTCTCGAGGAAAGCTGGTAAATTGGAAGGCATACTGCAAAAGCTGTGACGGTTCGGCATATATTTATGTAAAAGATCCAGGTGACACCATTACTTATGAAAAAGTAAAATCGTTATTGTCTGAAATGATTCAGGACCCCTCTTCGGGAATTGAACAGGTGCTTTCAGGCATCCAGGCTGCTGAACGAGGTGCGGACGGGGAATGTGCCTTTATGATTGAAGCAAGCCTAGGGTATTACTTTTTAGAAGATTATGAGGGGGATTATATTAAAACCATTACAGCTGAAGATGTAATGGCAGATAAAAAATATACCCTGGCTACTCATGGCTATTCGCCCGTAAAAGAGGCATATGGCACCATCCTTATGGCGGCAGGAAAAGGGATTCAATCAGTCACACTTCCATCGATCCGGCTTATTGATGAAGGGCCCACCTTCGCAAGATTACTTGGTGTTTGCTTAGGAGATACTGATGGAAGAGTAATTGAGGAGATATTGAAACGATAATAACTTAGTTAGGGGGAAAAATATGAGCCGGATGACAAAGCAAGAAAAAAGCTGGGTATTTTACGATTGGGCCAACTCCGCCTATTCTATCCTGATTACCACTGCTGTCTTTCCGTTATATTTCAAAGCAGCTGCCAAAGAGGCAGGACTTGCCGGTGCAACATCAACCGCCTATTGGGGCTATGCCAACTCTTTCGCGACACTATTAATCTCGATTTGTGCCCCCGTCCTAGGCAGCATTGCAGATTTCCGAGGCTTTAAGAAACGATTTTTCACCTTTTTCTTTGCATTAGGCGTTATTTTTACTTTTTTGCTCGCCGTGGTTCCAAGCAGCCAGTGGATGATTCTTTTAATCTGCTATATGGTTACGGTTATTGGCTTCGGCGGAACGAACATTTTCTATGATGCCTTTCTTGTTGATGTCACTACTGAGGAGCGGATGAACAAAATTTCTTCACGCGGTTTTGCGATGGGCTATATTGGCAGTACCATCCCGTTCATTATGGGAATTGCCCTGATCATTTTGGCCCAACAAAGCATTCTCCCATTGTCTGTCACCGTTGCCAGCCAAGTCGCTTTTGCCATCACCGCTTTATGGTGGGGATTATTCACAATTCCAATGTTAAAAAATGTAAATCAGGTTTATTACAAGGAACGCGTGCCAAACCCTGTTTCCAACGGCTTTAAACAGTTATTTATAACGTTTAAAAAAATTAAACTGTATCGCCCGTTATTTCTCTTTTTACTTGCCTATTTCTTTTATATTGACGGGGTTAACACAATTATTACGATGTCAACCGCGTACGGGTCGGATTTAGGGATAGATTCTACTAATCTGTTAATCATCCTATTTGCCACCCAGGTCGTGGCCGCGCCGTTTGCCATTTTGTACGGCAAGCTTGCCGATCGGTTTAAGGGTAAGACGATGCTGCTCGTTGGCATTTTCGTTTATATCATCATTTGTACCTATGCCTATTTCTTAAAAACTGTTTTGGACTTTTGGATTCTGGCCATGCTTGTCGCCTCTTCTCAAGGCGGCATCCAAGCGCTCAGCCGCTCTTATTTCGCCAAATTGGTGCCAAAAGAAAGTGCCAACGAATTCTTTGGATTTTACAGCATTTTTTATAAATTTGCAGCCATCCTTGGACCGTTTTTAGTTGGATTTACCGCACAGATGACAGGAAACACCAACAGCGGTGTTTTTAGCTTAATTGTTTTGTTCATCATAGGTGCGATTATTTTAATGAGGGTGCCAGAATCAAATCAACTTACACAATCAAATTCAATGACCCATTAAAAAAGACAAAACAGCGAAGTCATCTGCTTCGCTGTTTTCGTTTACAATGCCCCCACCTTCGTCGTTGCCCGCGCACCGATTTCATTGGCAAATCGGACAAATTCTTCTAATTGCCAATCATCTTGAGGCACACCATGATTATGAAAGCGGGATATTATGGCCGCCATGAAGGCATCACCTGCCCCGGTGGTATCTACAGCTTTAACCTGCACACCAGCAACGAAAATGCTTCGTCCCTGATGTACGGCACAGGAGCCTTTCCCACCCATCGTGATAAACAGAAACGGAATCCCCCATTCAGAGATAAGCTGAAGTCCTTCCTCCAAGTTATTTGTTTCAGTTAAAAAAAATAACTCGTCTTCTGCCATTTTAACGATATCAGCCTGTTTGGCAAATGAAATGACAGTCTCCCGGCATTTCTTTTCGCTTTCCCAACGCTGCAGGCGAATATTTGTATCAAATGCTGTCAGCAGCCCCCATTTTCGGGCATATTCGAGTGCCTGGCGTGTCGTTTCCCTTGCAATATCATGAAAAAGTGTCCCAGAACCGAAATAAAAGAGTTTCCCCTGCTTGAACAATTCCTCAGGAAGATCGTTGGTGGTCAAAAGCAAATCTGGAGTTGGGTTATTATAGGAATGAAACTGTCTCTCACCTGATTGATTTATATGTACCTTGACACTGCAGATTCTTTTTTCAGGCGAACGGACACAATAATCGACGTTCACTTTCTCTTTTACCAGCTCCATTTCCACAAAAGCACTTTCCTCGTCCGTTCCTAGTTTCGTTAAGTAATAAGAAAGCACTCCTATCCTGCTTGTCCAAACAGCAGTATTTACCGTTGCCCCACCGGGAAACTGGTGAAATATTGTATTAGTTGAATCCTTTGATATGTAATCGATAAACGCATCCCCGAGGGATATCACACCTTGCCTGCTCAACGCTGCACCTCTTTTCAAGCTTTAACTACCATTCTACCACAGCTATTTTTATAAAAAAATTTACCCCTTGTAAAAAGAAAACACCCAGGCTAACCTGGGTGCTAATCATTATTCTACATCGTATCCTTGATCATCAATTGTTTCTTTAATCGTGCTGAGGGATACTAAGCTTGGATCAAACTCAACATCAACTTGACCTTTTTCCAGCTTAACGGAAACATTTTTTACCCCGTCCAATTTACCGACGCTTCCTTCCACCGCTTTGACACAATGCCCACAAGACATACCGCTTACATTTAAAGTTACATTTTCCATTTTCCATTCCTCCGTTACTTTTTCATTAATTTTTGTACGGTTACAAGAACCTCATCAATCACGTCAAAATCGCCTTCTTGAATCCGTTCCACAACACAGCTCTTCATATGGCCTTCGAGCAAGATTTTTGCTACACTGTTTAAAGCCGACTGCGTGGCGGCGATTTGGTTGATCACTTCATCACAGTACGTGTCTTTTTCAATTAACCCTTTAATACCGCGAATCTGCCCTTCAATTCTATTCAGTCTTGTCACAAGATTGCTTTTTACCTTATCAGAATGGTGACTCTTGCGGTGATTTTCCTCCGTATGGCAGCAGGATTCATCCATTAATTCCTCTTCATTCATTGACATTTGACCCGCCTCCCTTTTGGCTAATTATATCATACCCCCGTACCGTAAATCGATGAATAAAACAGGTTATTTAGTTTAATTTATTTAGGTTGTTGGGATAACTGCCAAGCAGGCCCCGATCCCCTTACAATCTGTTGTTAAAGCTTCACTCTCTGTAATCGCAGTGCATTTAAAACTACTGACACGGAACTAAATGCCATGGCCGCTCCGGCAAGCCATGGGGCTAGAAAGCCGATTGCAGCAATTGGAATCCCCAATGTATTGTATCCAAATGCCCAGAATAGATTTTGTTTAATGTTTTGGATTGTCTTTTTACTCATAAAGATGGCATCGGCGATGCTGTTTAAGTCGCCTCTCATCAGCGTGATATCTGCCGCTTCCATGGCGACATCGGTGCCGGTTCCGATTGCCATGCCAATATCTGCGGCCGCAAGTGCCGGTGCATCGTTTATACCATCCCCGACCATAGCGACTTTGCGTCCCTGCTCCTGCAGCTTTTTCACTTCCGCTGCTTTTCCCTCTGGTAAAACTTCGGCAATAACGCTATCTACTCCTACTTCGCCGGCAATCGCAGCAGCCGTGCGGATATTGTCGCCGGTCATCATTATGACTTCTAGGCCCATATTCTTTAGTTTTTGAATCGCTGCTTTCGAAGTTTCTTTCACGGTGTCTGCTACTGCAACGATGCCGGCAAACTCCCCATCAATCGCAACCAGCATTGCCGTTTTACCGGTTTCTTCAAGGGCTTCCATTTTTCCAACAGCAGCCTCAAATGATACCCCGTATTTATTCATTAATTTTCTAGTGCCAATTAATATTTCCTGACCATTAATGTTCGTTTTTATTCCATACCCCGGTATGGCTTCGAAATGGCCGACGGCCTCTAATAAGTTGATTCCTTTTTCTTTAATGCCATTTACTATCGCCTCAGCAAGCGGATGCTCAGATTGTTTTTCAGCCGAACCGACTAACTGCAAGAAAGTATTCTCGGAGTAGTTATCTTCAATGAACACATCAGTTAACACCGGTTTCCCGTTTGTAACTGTTCCTGTTTTATCAAGTACCACTGTTGTAATCCGGTGGGTTGTTTCCAAATGCTCGCCGCCTTTGAATAGGACGCCAGCCTCTGCAGCCCGGCCGGAACCGGCCATAATTGATGTTGGTGTTGCAAGACCCAATGCGCAAGGGCAGGCAATTACCAGAACAGCAATCATTTTTTCCAACGCTTCAGCGAAGTTGCCTGGACTTACCCAGATGAACCAGACCAAGAAGGTTAAGACAGCAATTCCAACAACGATTGGTACGAAAATTCCTGAAATTTGGTCTGCAAGCCGTTGAATCGGTGCTTTTGAGCCCTGTGCTTCTTCAACCACTTTAATGATTTGCGCGAGTGCCGTGTCTCTGCCAACTTTTGTGGCTTTTATTTTTAAAAAGCCGTTTTTGTTAATGGTAGCGCCGATGACTAGGTCGCCAATGGTTTTATCAATAGGGACGCTTTCGCCTGTTAGCATTGATTCATCAAGAGCAGAGCGACCTTCGATGATTTCTCCATCGACAGGAATTTTTTCGCCAGGCTTTACATAAATAATGTCCCTGACTACCACTTCTGCTAATGCGACTTCAAGTTCTTTACTATCCCTCAAGACCGTTGCCGTCTTGGCTTGGAGCCCCATTAATTTTTTAATGGCCTCAGATGAGCGTCCTTTGGCGCGGGCTTCGAACAATTTTCCTAAGATGATCAGGGTAATTAGGACTGCACTAGTTTCAAAATAGAGTTCCACCATTTGTCCCCCTGACACACTAGTCATAATGGTTAAATATAAGCTATAAAAGTAGGCAGCAGATGTACCAAGTGCGACAAGAACGTCCATATTTGCGCTGCCGTTCCGTAGCGCCTTATAGGCTCCTACATAAAATTGCCTTCCTACAACAAATTGAACTGGTGTTGCCAAGGCCAATTGAACCCATGGGTTCATCAGCATGTCAGGCAGGTAAATGAAAGATGTAAACTCAAAGTGGCTGACCATCGCCCATAATAATGGGAATGAAAGAATCAGTGAGAAAATAAATTTACCTTTTTGTTTTTCGATTTCCTTTTGGCGGTGATCGACACTTTCCGAAGTTTTATCCTGTTTGACTTTAGCTTCATAGCCGATTTTTTCTACCTTTTGGATGATTTCCTGGATATTGACTTGGGCCGAATTGTATTCAACGGCTGCTGTTTCAAGCGCCAGGTTGACAGTGGCCTTTGTGACACCCTCGAGTTTGTTAAGCCCCTTTTCGATTCTCGTGGCACAGGCGGCACAGGTCATTCCGATGATGTCAAATTCGGCTTTCTCGGTGACAACCCCATAGCCGAGATCATGTATTTTTTTAACAAAATTTTCCGTGTTCGTTTGTGCTGGGTTATACGTGATTGCTGCTTTTTCAAGCGCCAGGTTCACGTTTGCTTCCTGAACGCCTTCTAATTTATTTAAGCCTTTTTCAATTCGTATTGCACAGGCTGCACAAGTCATTCCTGTTATCGGTAATTGGACTTCTTTGGTGGCATTACTCATTTTATTCTTCCCCCTAACTGTTTGGAGTTGGTTTCAACTTTAATATTTACTTTATTTTTATATACTATACCCCCCTACCCTATAGTGTCAATGAAAAAATAAAAAAATTTTCCAGTTTTTATTTTTGGGCTTATTTGGGTCGGAATTTTGATTATGGGGCTGTCAAAGTCGGTAAGGACAACCTCATAACGACCGTAACTTTTTTTCCTTTAATGGTTCAGGCGTTATGAATCCGTCATATCGACCGGGACCTTCTTTCCTCTAACCGTTTGGGCGTTATAAACCCGTCATAACGACCGAAACTTTCTTTCCTTAAATCGTTCAGGCGTTATGAACCCACTCATAACGACCGAACCCTTCTTTCCTTTAGTCGTTCGGGCGTTATAAACCCTTCATAACGACCGAATCCTTCTCTCCTTTTATCGTTCGGGCATTATGAACCCACTCATAACGACCGAACCCTTCTTTCCTTTAGTCGTTCGGTCGTTATAAACCTTTCATAACGACCGAATCCTTCTCTCCTTTTATCGTTCGGGCGTTATAAACCCGTCATAATGACCGAAACTTTCTTTCCTATAACCGTTCGGGCGTTATGAACCATTTAAATTAGAAAAAAGCTGCCAATCACCGCAAAAGCCAGTAATCAACAGCATATTAAAAAGATTATTTTACTATTGGTAAGGTCACATAAGAAGGATATTGGCTGTTATGCATAATAGTAACCACACCGCCTAATTGATTAAGCAGCATCGGTGTCGTTGATAACGAATGCGGGAAGTCACTTGGCCCCACGCTAACCCGTAGGCGATGTCCATCTTTAATCTGTGCATTGGTCGGAAAAATCTCGATGTTTAATTCCATAACCTCGCCTGGTATCACCGCCTGGACCGCTTCCGTCGTAAACCGATGCCATGGCTGAATATTTTCGCCATTTAAAAAGCGGCTCTTTGACTTATCTACAGTACGATGCGAAGCAGCGAGCCAGCCGGCGGTCAATTCACTTGAGGTGCCGTCCGGAGCCACATCTGTTACACGAACAGATAGGACTGCGTCTTTAGCGGTTGTACTTACATAAATTCTTGCAGCAATCGGACCGGAAATTCTCACGTCCTGATTAACCGGAGGTGTTGTGTAGGTGACTTCTGTAGTCTCGGTTAAGCGATTATCCTTTGTACATGGAAAGACCCCCAAAATTCCCATCGTCCATTGGCTCGCACTGCCAGAGCAAATCCCGTTCACTGGCTGCTGCAGCATTAAATCGGAGCCTTCAATCGTGGATGGAGTATCCTTTGTCAGCAGGTTCCCGGAACGAAGATAATATTTTTCAGCCTGTGCCTTGGCATGCGGCCAGCCTGGCTGCACTTCAAAGTGACCATCGCCTAACACAAATTGCGTTACATCAGGAATCCCTTCCACATCCACATTCATGCCCTTCACATATTTGTCGAACCATTTTAAGGCAATTTGGTCTAAAGTAGGAACATTATCCGCCGGTAATCCGCTTCCAAAATCTCCATGCGTCCAATTACCGATCAACAACTTCGTTTTGACCCCATTTGCCTTCAACTTTTCAAATAGTAAAGGTTCACCCCGTTGAAAAATATCATGGAGGCCGCCGGTTATAAATGCTGGCACCTTTACTTTATCTGTGACTAATAGCGCCGAACGCTGCCAAGAAAATGGCCCATCATAGGCAACTTCTCCACCTGTTAGAGCGGATGTTAACGTATTTGTCTGAAAACCGGAGATTTGCCCTGCATGGTTAATAAGAACTCCTGCTGCCTGAACAGGATCTGTCAATGTGTAGCTTGGCGGCAATAAACCCGTACCAGTGACTAGCCCCAGCCACAGAGGGATAAACCCGGTATTGACCAGACCGCCTGACATCACGATATCCCGGTAGCTGTCTCCCATCGGCACAATTGGGAACATCGCAGCCAAGCCTTTGGGCTGCTGGGCTGCCGTAAAGAATTGGTTAATAGCCATATAGGAAGCCCCGTATAAGCCAACCTTGCCGCTTGACCACGCCTGACTGGCCGCCCATTCCACAAGCTCTTTTCCGTCCTGCTGTTCAGCAATCCCAAATGATTCCCATGTGCCCTGCGAACTGCCTGTCCCACGGACATCTACCACTACCTGGACATAGCCGCGTTTTACAAAATATTCATTTACGCCATTAACATTTTTATTGTATGGCGTCTGAGTCAAAATAACTGGAAATGGCCCCGGTCCGTCTGGCCGATAAACATCGGCAGTCAATATGACGCCATCCCTCATTGTAATGAAAACATCTTTTTCGGTAATGTAGCTTTGATATTCCTCAGCTCTGTCGTAGCTTTCCCACTTTTTATTAGTAGTTGTGTCTATGGATGTTGTTTGGGTTTCCTCGCCTATTGGAGTGCCAGTTAAGGAAAATGCGGTTGAAAAAATAAAACCAAGCATCACTAACAGAATGCCGCCGGCCTGAAACCGTTTCTTGTGCATATTTAACCCCCATTCTGAATTTTCTTACTCTTATAGTGTAAGTCATCAGAATGTTTAAAAAAATAATACATCCTTACTATCAACCTAATACAAGTTGCGTATTTTTGGAAAATCAGTGGAAAACAAGGTTTAATCAAGAGGATATTGGAGGGATTGTATGGATCTGCAGGTTCAGGGAACAGGAGGCCATCTCAGTCCTAAATATAACAAGATTTCCCACTTTACGGGCTTTGTCGAAAAAAACTGTTCAATGGTAAGATAAAACCTAATAACTAAAGGAGGGTTTTAACATCCAACATTTACGTTTGAAGTACACGAGTGAAATGGAGAAAGCACTTCTTAATGCCCATGGTGTTTGTTATAAGGTTTATTGCCGGAATCATGACATACGGATATTAGTTGAAAAAAGACGAGAACAGGATTATATTACATCACAAATGATGCTTGCCGATATTGGACGTAAATTTCATACTTAACTCTAAAAAAGGTGTCAGGCTGTCTTTCATGAAAGTACCTGGCACCTTTTCATTTTTCAATCCATCTCATCAATAATGGTTTGTTGGATGCTTCGAATCACATCTCCCCTGCTCAGGACACCGATAACACGATTATTACCGTTTAACACTGGCAATTTTTTAAAATGGTGCTTGGATAAAAGGGAGACAACTTTTTTCATATCATCATCAGGATGAACAGTGACAATCCCATTTGTTTTGGCAATCTTTATGATTTCCCTTCCCGCCATTTCACTCAAGCGGCTTTCTAAATCCTCCTCGGCGATATAAGTCATAAAGGTAAAATAATTATAAATTTGCCGATCAATGGGTTTAATGGCTCTTAAGATATCCCCGTCTGTAACAATGCCGCATAATTTACCCTCGCCATCCACAACAGGCATGCCGCCAATTTTCTTTTCTACAAAAATTTTCATAACATCCTTAACAGTATCAGTTGGTTTTGCTGTAATGACATTCATTATCATAAAATCTCTTACCTTCATTGCTAGTCACCACTCTTTAGTTTATTCTTCATTTTCAATAAGTAATTTCTTTAGTACATCAGGAGGGAAAACAATGCGGCAAATGACCTTTGCCAATTCCAAAAAATCTTCTTTTTTACAGTGTTGACCTATATTGGTATTTCCACTCTCTGCCAACACCATAATAGACCAGGCAACCTTATCCAGATCCAAATCCCTCCAAGTTAACCCTGAATCATAAGCACGCTTTAATCCGGTAAGAATTCTTGAATGGATTTTCTTTCTGGCTTCTCCTAAAACCTCGGCAAGTTCCGAATCCTTATGAAGTAGTTCTGGCAAAACGCGGTGAAGTCCCATCCCGTTAAGCCGTTTCATATGAGCTTCTAATAAGGATGCCAAAAAAAGTTCAGGATTACCGGCAGTCCAATTTGGTTCAGGAGGGAGCAATTCATCTATTTTATCCTCCAAAAGGGACATTAATAGCTGCCGTTTATCTGAAAAATAGCGATAAAAGGTTCCTGTAGCTACTCCTGCATGGGCCGCGATTTCCTTTGCGGTTGTTTGCTCATATCCTTTTTCAATAAACAGTATTCGCCCGCTTTCCAAGAGAGCATTTCTTTTTTGTTGGGCCCGTTCTTGTTTAGGAAGAATCGGAAATTCACCTACAAGCAAATCTTCACGTTCAGTCATAGGACCACCTCGGGCTTATTATAGCACAAAAATTAAAGATGAACTACAGTTCATCTTTTTGTTGACATGTTTATAGCTGAATGTAATACTTGAACTATAGTTCATGTTATTCAATTCCTTCTATAACACCCCTGGATTAAAGGAATTCGTCTAACATGAACAACTTTTTTAAAAATTTTTTAAAAAACAGGTTTTGTCAGGAAGGATATCACCATATTTTTCCGAATAATATAGGGTAATCTTATTTTTTATATTGGGTTTATTAATTTTGAAAGGTGTTGATCCATATGGCCAATCAATCTGACTCTAAAAAAATCTCCGTAAATTCAACTATTTCCTTAAAAGGAATAGTAAAAGCCATTTTCAACGATACCGTTCACGTCCAAATTGGCGGAAAGATCATTACGCTGCCAAAAAAGGATTTTCTTGCTGAAAGTTAAGTGATTAATATTTAAACATAGAAGCATTTTGTCGGTCTGCTGCTTGCATTAGTGGCAGGCATTTTTTTGTTTAAAATTTGAACAAGCCTTTAACTCTGTAAAGGAATAAAATTTCCTGTCAAAATAATAAGAAAATATGTTATATTCATATATATTAAAAAAACATGGGAGTGAACGAAATGAAACTAGACATCAAACGGGCCTATAATTTCAATGCCGGCCCATCTGCTCTTCCTCTTTCTGTACTGGAAAAAGCTCAGCAGGAGCTGATTGATTTCCGAGGCACAGGAATGTCAATCATGGAATTAAGCCACCGCAGTGCTGCCTATGAAGAAGTACATAATCAGGCAATCGCGCGCCTAAAGGATTTAATGGGTATTTCTGAAGATTATGAAGTACTCTTTTTGCAAGGTGGAGCAAGCCTGCAATTTTCAATGATTCCGATGAACTTTTTGGGAGAAGGAAAAAAAGCGGGTTATGTGATGACCGGATCTTGGTCAGAAAAGGCTTTTGCCGAAGGTAAGCTATTTGGTGAAGTTGCTCAGGCGGCGTCATCAAAAGAAGGCAAATATCGCCGCATTCCTAGACTAGCGGAAATTCAATATCAAGGTGACGAGGCCTATTTACATCTGACCTCCAATAATACAATTTACGGAACGCAGTGGAAGGAATTCCCTGCTACTGGCAATGTTCCGTTAATTGCGGACATGTCCAGCGATATTCTATCCAAGCCTGTTGATGTCAGCAAGTTCTCCATGATTTATGCGGGTGCCCAGAAAAACCTTGGGCCTTCCGGTGTTACGGTGGTAATTGTTCGCAAGGAGTTTCTTGAGAAGGCTAATTCTAACATCCCTACCATGTTAAAGTACAGCACTCATGTAAAAAACAATTCCCTATATAACACTCCGCCAACCTTTGGCATTTATATGCTCGGTGAGGTTCTTGGCTGGGTACAGGAAATTGGCGGCCTTGAGGAAGTTGTCAGACGGAATGAGGAAAAGGCGAAGGTTATCTACGATGCTATTGATCAAAGCAATGGTTTCTACATCGGGCACGCTGAAAACGACAGCCGCTCCCTAATGAATATTACCTTTAACTTAAAATCAGAAGAGCTGGAAAAAGCATTTTTAGCTCAAGCCAAGCAGGAAGGCTTTATCGGTGTTAACGGCCACCGCTCCATCGGAGGCTGCCGCGCATCCACCTACAACGCCGTTCCATACGAATCCTGCAAAGCATTCAGCGAATTTATGGAACAGTTCCAAAAGCAAAACGGATAAAAGATGGGTAAAACATGGGGACGGTTCTAATGCCTCAAATTTTTGAGGCAAAAGAACCGTCCCCTCGTTTCATTTCACAGCTTTCGATATGGTCATTGACCATTCCTACTGCTTGCATGAAGGCGTAGCAGATGGTGGAGCCGACGAATTTAAAGCCGCGCTTTTTTAAATCCTTGCTCAATTTGTCGCTTATTTCCGTGGAGGCAGGTACCTCGCTCGCTTCTTTGAAGTGATTGATAATCGGCTTCCCGTCAACAAATGACCAAATATAGCTATTGAAGGAACCAAATTCCTCGACCACCTTTAAATAAGCTTTGGCGTTGCCAATCACCGCATTAATTTTTAGTCTATTCCGTACAATACCATCATTATGTAGAAGTTCTTCAATCTTTTGATCGTCATACAGGACAATCTTCTCCGCCTCAAAGTTGTCAAACGCCCTCTGGTAATTCTCCCGCTTTTTTAAAATCGTATACCAACTAAGGCCAGCTTGCGCCCCTTCCAAATTCAAATATTCAAACAACAAACGGTCGTCATGAACGGGGACTCCCCACTCATGGTCATGATAATCAATATATAATGGGTCTTGATTAACCCAGCCGCAGCGATTCATAATCAAAACCCCCTTAATGGAATTAAATCGGTAAAGCAAAATCTTGTTTCACCAGTGTATACATCCTTTGAAAACTTTTTCTCGCCAACTTGAAACCGGATTGGCTTATTAAAAATCGGACCATCATATACAAATGAATGATACTCGCCGTTTTCACCGCAAGGGTCCACACCTTCAGGCAGTGCTTCCATAAACACGTCATTAATTTCCTTACCGGAAAAATTCTCAGGCAGTTTCGTCAAGTCTACACAAGTTATAATTGTTTGATACCCTAGCGATAAAAAGCGGTAAATTAAATCTGTAGTATTCTGACCCCAGAGTGGAAAAACCGCTGTAAAACCTAAGGGTTTTAACTGTTCTTCACGGTACTTGCGGATATCCTCAAGAAATAGGTCGCCAAATACAATATGGTCAATCCCATTCGCCTTCAAATCAGCCAATTCCCGATTCATTATTTCCCCGTAGACTTCATTGGAACATTGCTCCGGAATAAAGATTTTTTTTAATGGAATGCCAATCGATGCCGCTTGCGCCTCCAGCAGTTCCTCCCTTACTCCATGAATGCTTGTTCGATTAAAGCCTTCAGTAACTGTCGTAAATAACAATTCAACCTCATATTCTTCCCCGTGAAGGAGTTCGTGCAATGCCAGTGTAGAATCTTTTCCACTGAATGATAACGCAGCTCTTTTTTTTGCCACGAAAAAAATCACCTCTTCCCCATCTACCATTATAATTTGCCCGAACATAAAAAGCGAAAAAAGAATTTCCAGAGCTTTGCCCACATTTAATAGCGAAGCCCAAACGTGTCCCCACTAATGTTTTTGAAGCATAAAATATTATAAAAAGGAGTGAAGTGAGGTATGAGTTTATACATTAATAAGCGTGAACATCCCAATGTTTTTGAAAATAAACAAACGATCAATGCCCCGAATCAGTCGTATTCCAGACAGGATTTCCTGACTGAATTAATCAAGGAACAGGAAAAAGCGAATGCCGCCTTAAGAAAAACATTAAGGGAACTGCAACTTCGAACTATTAAGCAGGAAGAATCCCAAACTAGCCATTGGAATGATATCGGCAGCCAATTGATTGACTTGCAAAAAAGCAGCCAATCGCATCAAGAAATGATGAGAATGCAGGAAAAATCTCAAGAGGAAATAGCGGACAAATTAAATCGGCAAGCCGTTTTTCAAAAAGAAGTAACAGAGAAATTGAACAGCCAAGAGGATTTTCAAAATCAAATCTCTGTCAAAATGAACAAGCAAGAAGAATTTCAAGAAGACGTCCTCAAACGATTGGATCATCAAGAAGCATTAACCGAGAAAATTTCACGGCAGTTGAACTTTATTCGGTCCATTCTATTTGAACGGACCAATTATTTGGCCTCCAAAATCGAAGATGGTTACAAACTCACCTCGTCCTATGTCTATAAACTGATGACAGGCTCTGATAAGCCGGTGACCTTCTTCCTGATGAATCAGCATCATGATGAGCACACAAAGCAGACGGACAAATCATAAAAGATAACAACAAAAAACGTTCATGCCATCAAATGCATGAACGTTCTGTTATCTTAAACACCCTTTGTAAAAGTTTCCGTTAATACTGGCACAATTTGTTTCTTACGGGATACGACGCCTCTTAACATTGCAGTATTGGCATCAAGGGTCACATTATAAGCCTTTTCCACTGCAGCAGCCTTACTTCCAAGCGCTAACCCTACTGAATCATTATTAAGGATATCAGTCACTACCAATAAGAATAAGTCCAGATTCTTCTCATCGATTTTCTTAGAAATAGCTGCTTCTAATTCTTCTTTACGGGCAAGAACTTCCGCAGTATCTACAGCATTGACTTGGGCAATTTCTACTTTGCTTCCGCCCATGTCAAATTCTTTTGCATCCAGTGTTAATAAATCAGCTACAGACTTGTCGCTTAAATCCGCACCGGCCTTCAGCATTTCTAAACCGTACGCTTCGGCATCTACACCGGCAATATCTGCTAATTCACGAGCTGCAGCCACATCTTCAGCTGTGCAGGTTGGCGACTTGAATAATAAGGAATCAGAAATGATGGCTGAAAGCATAAGTCCCGCGATTTCTTTCTTAATTTCCTTGCCATTTTCTTTGTACATTTTATTTAAAATTGTAGCCGTACAACCGACTGGCTCACAGCGGTAATATAACGGATCGCTTGTTTCAAAATTTGCGATGCGGTGATGGTCAATTACCTCAAGCACTTTAACATCAGTGATGTCGTTCGCACTTTGCTGGCGTTCATTGTGGTCTACCAAAATAACAGAATTAACTTCAGAAGCAACAGTTTCTACAAGACGTGGTGCCTCTGCCTTAAAGGTATCCAACGCATATTGTGTTTCGCCATTAATTTGGCCGAGACGAACTGCTTCAACTTCCATTCCAAGTTGTTTTTTCAAGTCTGCATACGCAAGCGCAGAACAAATCGAATCTGTGTCTGGATTTTTATGTCCAAAAATAAGTACTTTTTCCATATTCCTACTCCTAACCATATTAAATTATGTAAGGACAAGCCAAATAAGGTTTCCCTATCGGAAATTATATATTAATACGGTAGAGTATTCAAAAATTTTTTATAAAAATTTCACCATCTGCACTTGTTCTGTCATCTTATTAAATCCATGGCTCATTAGGTATGCGATGATTGGACTTGAGATGGAGGCATTAACAGTCATAAAGTTTACAGTTCTTTCAGCTCCCCCGCAAATGCTGGCAAAAATAATTTTTAATAAATCTTTGTTTACTTCAGAAAAAAGCTCCAATTGATAGATAACGACTTTTTCTACCTTTCCATGTTCATTCCATATTCTTTTAAACAAGCAATAGCCTAAAGGGTCATTTCCTGTTCCATAAAAAATTTGTGCTTCGCCGTTTCTGACACTTTGCCATTGGCATTGCCAAGGTACATTTTCTTTATAGAAAGAAAGTGTTGCCAATTGTTCAGGACGGATGGATTTTACCCAGATGGATGCGGCTAAAACTGACTCGAATTCCTCAGACCCTTTTAAATGAACAA
The DNA here is from genome assembly GCF_058323225.1 of Neobacillus sp. PVCKKU3. Taxonomy (NCBI): domain Bacteria; kingdom Bacillati; phylum Bacillota; class Bacilli; order Caryophanales; family Bacillaceae; genus Neobacillus; species Neobacillus sp. PVCKKU3. Next base: position 61,377 of record NZ_JBLVQN010000023.1, on the reverse strand, counting down.
GGGAGTCAACAATCTCATATCCATATCGTTGATATAAACGAATGGCCCGTTCGTTTTCCTTTATCGCTTCGAGAGTGGCAACCTCCACCCCCTCTTCCGCGTAAATCCTTAAAGTCTCCTCCATTAAAAGCTTGGAAACTCCTTTTCCACGATATTGCGCGGCTACGCCGGTTCCTCCATTCCAAGCGGTCTTTTTTCCATCAATCAGGCGCACTCCATTTAAGACAATTGCTACAGGCTGATCACCATCGAAAGCAACAATCGATAGATTCATTGAAAGCCCCTCATTAACCAACCTGGCAAAAAACAGCTCCGCTGACATTTCCAATTTTACAAAATAGCCTTCAAAACCGCGATTCCAGGCCGTGATAATGTCCGTTATTTGACATTCAGATAATTTTTTAAAAAGAATACTCATGAGTCGGCCCCCTTAAATAGCGTTGAAGAAAATTAAAATAAAATAGACTAAATAGTTTATTTTAATTAAACCAAAGCCTTCCAGTTTTTACAATCCATTAGAAAAATAAATCCCATTATGGACGAGAAAAAATCCATAATGGGATGATTTCAACTAACATTATTTAACCGGCAAAGGCACAACCCTCTGTCCAATTGCCGCTATTAGTTCCGGCGGCATTGGGAAGTTTAATGCGGCAGGATCCTTCATGACTGCCGGGATTACCATTTGTAGTGCCTCTCCACTAATATTGTATTCACTAAAATCAGCCGGCAAGCCAACTTTATGTTGAAGCAAGCGAATTTTTTCGATTACTTTTGCCAACGCCTCTTCTGCCGAATCACCCTTCACATCCACATTCAAAGCTTGCGCTAATTCAGCCGCACGAGGCAGGTACAACTGGGGAACAAGCTCCATTACGACCGGCAGGAAGACAGCATTTGCCAATCCATGAGGAATTCTGAATAGGGCCCCGTAGGCATGCGCCATATTGTGGACCGGTATGGCATTTAGAGCAAAGCTAAAAGCTGTGATTCCCATTAAGCTTGCTTGCAAGAGGTCACTTCGGGCATCGAGGTTTGCACCATCAGCAACGGCGGCAGGCAGATTTTTTTCAATTAAGCGAATCGCATGCAGTGCATAGGCATCTGTTAAACCAGTTGCTGTTGGTGAGGCTAATGCTTCAATCGCGTGGGTCAGCGCATCAAACCCGGTAAATGCGGTAATCTTTGGCGGCAAGCCGACCGTCAGATCCGGATCCAGAACCGCTATATCAGCTGCAATAAACGGATTGATAATGTTGGTCTTCATTTTAATTTCTTCATTATAGATAACAGCGATTGGCGAAACTTCTGAGCCGGTTCCGGCAGTTGTTGGAATCGCGATATGTGGAATCGGGATATAGCTTGCTTGCGGGAAGGATTCATAAACAAAACCGCCTGGAATCGCTTCTTTAATATCCGATAAGTTTTTATGCAGGGCATACTTTACCCCTTTAACGGTATCCAGCACACTGCCGCCGCCAACAGCGAGCAAGCTGTCAGCACCTACTTCCTTCGCATAACGGACCGCAGCATTAACACAGCTGCTTTCAGCATCTTGGGCAATGTCCAGGTAAATTCCCACTAATTCCGGACCGCTGCCATGGCCAGTCAATTCAAAAATCGAAGCTACTTTTTCAACAACACCCGCTTTCTCCAGGCCTCTGTCACTTAATAGAAGAACCCGCTTGGCACCAAGACCAGCAAACAGGCTTGGGATTAGTGCCCGGGAATTGGAGCCGCTATTGATCGCCGTGCGCAAATTAAACTGAGATAATGTTGTTTTCATTTCCATTTTCACCTCTTCATTAATTTTGGCCAAACAGCATACCGTACCAAGGGCGTCTCTCAAGTTCAGTAACCATCGAGGTATGAACATGCTTCAACTGGGTATAGGCATCAAGGGAATGCTTGCCCATCTCCCGGCCAATTCCGCTCTGTTTATATCCGCCAAACGGCGCATCATTGCGAAGCATATGCCAATCATTAATCCAGACAACACCTGCTTGAAGCTTTCGGGCTACTTCATAAGCCTTATTCACATCGCGTGTCCACACACCGGCAGCCAAGCCGTAGATTGTATCATTTGCCATCTTAATTGCCTCATCCAAATCGGAATAGCGGATAACTGCGAGTACAGGTCCGAAAATTTCCTCTTGGGCAATTTTCATGTCATTTGTGACATTTGTGAAAATTGTAGGTTCAATGAAATTACCCTCTTCACATCCAGGAACCATTACCTCCTTGCCGCCACAGGCAAGGGTTGCGCCTTCCTTTACACCAGCTTCAATATACGAAAGAATGGTTTCCTTTTGCTTTTTCGAGATAACCGGGCCCATATCCGTGGCGGGATCGAGAGGATTACCAAGCTTTAACTTACTAGTTAAAGCAACAAGACCGGCCACAACCTCATCATAAATTTTGTCAGGTACAAAAAGCCGCGTCCCCGATTCACAGAATTGTCCGGAATGGAGGAATACGCCAAATAAACTTCCCGGCAGTGCGATATTAAGATCGGCATCTTCTAAAATAATGTTCGGCGATTTTCCGCCAAGTTCCAGAGTTGTGTTCTTAATCGTACCGGCAGCAAGTCCCATAATTTTCCTGCCTACTTCCGTTGAACCGGTAAAAGCTACTTTATCTACCTTCGGATGCGTAACAAGTGCCTCCCCAACCTCAGCACCCGGTCCGGCAACAACGTTAATAACACCCGGCGGGACAACAGATGATATGATTTCAGCTAGCTTTAATGTTGAAAGCGGTGTATAGCTGGCAGGCTTGATCACAACTGTGTTCCCCATTGCCAAAGCCGGTGCGATCTTCCAGCAGCCGATTACCATCGGATAATTCCATGGCGTTATTGCAGCACAAACACCAATTGGTTCTCTCCAAATAAAATTTTGAGCAGGACCCGGGAATGGCGGAACCGGCAGCGTTTCTGAAAACGGATAGTCAACTAAAAACTTCGCCATCGTTTGAAATAAGTCAACCATTTGCAGAATATCGCTGCCGCCAATGCGTCGGACTGTTCCTCCTGAACTGATTGATTCGAGGTAGGCTAACTCCTGCCCGTGTTCAGCTATTTGATAGGAAATGGCATTCAGAACATTTGCACGGTCCTTTGGCTTCATGTTTTTCCAGTCACCCTGGTCAAATGCCTCACTTGCTGCCGCCACTGCCCGATTGACATCTTCAACTGTACCTTTTGCGACCTTGGCGACCAATTCACCAGTTGCCGGATTGCATACATCAAACGTTTCCTGGCTGCTTGCGGGCTCCCACTTACCATTAATGAAGTGGGGAAATGTTTGCACTTCAACCTTTACTGTCATGACTACAAATCCTCCCTTATATAAGTTATTGTTTTATGAAAAAACAAGAGAAGTACTTTTTCGTACCGCTTTTTGAAAGAGGCTGCCCCGAGAACAGCCTCACTCCCAAATTAAAGAACACCAATCTCACTTTCAGTTACTTTATAAATCTCTTCGATTTTCTTTCCCTTCGCCCTCGCTAAAACTTCCATGCGTACAGCAAGCTGCTTCATCGTGAAATTCATGACATCATCAGGGTTAGCACCAAACGAACTGACCTCTTTTCCGTCTATCCCTTCTTGATTAAGTTTGATTGCCAGCGGGGCCAATTCTCCCATTCTTGCAGCAATAAAATCATAGAGATGAGGATGTTCGCATATTAACCGTTGCAGCAGGAATGTCCCATATCCGATATGCCGGGATTCATCCCGTTTCAAATTGCCGATTCCTTCCAAAAGCCCCGGCATGATTCCGGCTGTTTCCAAAGATTGATAGAAGGAGAAATACCCCGTTTCCGCAAGTACCCCTTCAACAAACATGTTGTAAACAACCGATGCCTCAGCAATAGCTTCCGGCGATTGGTCGGTGACTAAACGTTCCATTGCAGTTGGCAGGATTTCATGGAAAATATGCTGGTAGGTTTCCGAATGAAAATGCGACAAGTCTCCTGTCTCCCCAAGCGCATTTAACACCCTGCGAAAAAATTCTGTATGCTTTGCTTCCTCGTATAAAAATGTTGTTAAAAACATTTCCTCCTCAAGGCGCCCTTCTTTGGCAATAGCCATGATAAGCGGCAGCAAATCTAATGTTACTGCCTCTTCTCCTGCCTGGAACATGGAAATGAGCCTCAGGATGTCTTCCCTCTGCACTTCATTCATTACTTGCCAATCTTTTTGATCTTGGCTGAAATCAATATCTGCTGGATTCCAGATTCCTACCCTCTTCGCCTTTTGATAAAGACGGTAAGGAAAGGAATCCTCCATCAAACCGCGGCTGCTAGTTGTCAAAATCGTTCTTTTTTCCATAATACATTCTCCTCTCATCATTTCCTTTATGTGAAAATCAGCTATTAACGAACCACAATATCTGCAGCTGTTTTGCGAAGATGTGTTTTCAGAATCTTTCCAACACCGTTTCTTGGCAGTGAATCTAGGAACACAATCCGCCGTGGTGTTTTGTTTTTTGCTAAATGGTCTTGGCAAAAACGAATTAATTCTTCCTCTGTTAGTTCTGAACCAGCTTTTTTGACGACACAGGCTACCATCTCTTCACCCATCCGTTCATCCGGTATACCGACAACAGCCGCTTCAGCAACCTGCTCATGACCATTTAGAATTTCTTCAACATCGCGAGGATAAAGATTAAAGCCTCCTCGGATAATCAGATCTTTCTTTCTATCAACTATATAAAGGTAGCCTTCATCATCCTGCCGTGCCATATCTCCCGTATATAGCCACCCATCTTTTAACACTTTCCGAGATTCTTCCTCATTTTGATAGTAACCAGGGGTTACATTATCCCCGCGGACAATCAGCTCACCTACTTCGCCACAAGGAACCTCCACACCATTTTCGTTGACTATTTTCACGTCAACACCAGGAATCGGAATGCCGACAGAACCTGGCTTAATTTCAATACCCTTACGATGGGCTGTTACAACCGGTGCTGCCTCTGACAGTCCGTATCCTTCAAAAACCTTTGCGCCAAACTTTTGCTCAAATGCGTACAGCAGGGCTACTGGAAGCGGCGCAGACCCTGATCCTATCGATTCTAGACTGGAGGTATCGTATTGGTCTGCCTCCGGGTAGGATACAAGCGCATAAATCATTGTCGGAACTCCAGAAAACGTTCTCACTTTATGCTTTTCAATGGCATTAAGTACTTCCTTTACATCAAATTTAGGAAAAACGACAATAGAACTTCCGGTTAAGTACAACACATTTGAAACCGTCAACCCATATACATGGGCAAGCGGAAGGACACCCAGGGTGGTTCCACGCTCGGTTTCATTATGTTTTGCCGAGTTTTCGGCATTTGAATATAAATTTTTATGTGTTAATAAAACCCCTTTTGGATTTCCGGTTGTTCCTGATGTATAAAGGATGACAGCGATGTCCTCGGGCAGGACATCATCATAATAAAGATTGTCATCTTGTACCATCACATCATAAATATTTTTTGCTTTTTCATTTGTAGGCTGATCTGCAACAATCAATTCGGGTTTTACAGGCAGCGCTTCTAAGGATTTTTCTACATTTGGAAGAACATAGGAGGAAGTAATGACTGCTTTTGCCCCGGAATTAAGGGCAATATAATGTAGCTCTTTCGGATGAAGCGTAAACATGACTGGAACGATGATGGCCCCCGTACGGGTAATTCCTTGGTAGGCAATGAGGACTTCCGGACAATTTGGCATACAGACCATAACGCGGTCGCCTTTTTCGACACCTAGCTTTTTCAAGCCGTTTGCTAATTGGTCCGCATATTCCTTCGTTTCCACATTCGTAAAGATCTTTTCTTTGAAGTATAAAAACGGATATTCACCAAATTGGTCAATATTCGTTTCAAGAAGATCTTTTAACTTCACAAAATCCTCTCCTTTGACTCTTGCATCTATTAAACTATTTAGAATTACTAGCCTTTTGAAACCGCTATCATTTTAGAAATCTCTTTTTTAATATAAGGAAAAGGCTCCCCCTTTCATACTAATCAGTTGGTATTTCACTAACAATTACTATAAACAAAATATTCTAAAAATACAATAATTACCGTTTGACAATTTTCTCGTTTATTCTACTGTAATAAAAACACAGTGACAATGTATTGCCACTGTGTTTTTATAGCGTTATTTAAAATTTGGCTTTCTCTTTTCCAGAACAGCATGGACCCCTTCTTGGTAATCCTCGAGCTCGGTAACGATCCCCATGGCTGAAGAAATCATATCCAGTGATGTACGTAAATCGATATTTAATCCCTGGTACACAGCTCTTTTTGTAAAACGCATAACTGTTTGCGGGCCACTCGCTAATTTTTGAACATAGTCTTCCACAAACTCCTCTAGTTTGTCATCTTCCACGACATACGTTACGAGCCCCATATCTTTTGCCTCTTTGGCAGTTAGGACTTTTCTCGTCCAGAGCAAATCCAAAGCTTGATCGGTCCCAACAAACCTTGGTAAGAACCACGCCGCACCGTCTCCCGGAACAATTCCAACATTTAAGTAGCTTTCCGAAATTTTGGTGTTTTCGGCAGCAATGCGAATATCACAGGCCAAGGTCATATCAAAGCCTGCCCCAAAGGCAACACCATGCAGAACCGCAATCACAGGTTTATCAATTTCTTTCACCAGAAGAGGAATTCTTTGTACTCTTTTCCATAAAGAATTTTTTCTGGCTAAAGCGGTCGAGGAAAAATCTTCAGTCCCATCGCTTTGAAGGAATCCTTCTCCTCTCCCCATCGATTTGATATCCCCGCCCGAGCAAAAGCCGCGTCCATTTCCGGATATTACAAGTACCCGAATGTCATCGGAATCACGGACGGTCTCTAATGCTTTAATCCAAAGGTCAATCATTTCCGCACTAAAGGCATTTAAACTATCCGGCCGGTTTAAAATAATTTTGGCGACCCCATTTTCCACATTAAAAATTAGATCCGTCATTGGATTCCCACCTTTTTTTCATGATTCACAACGCCAGTTATCACAGACCACAATTCGTTTTTCTCTAATTTTAATAGTTCTTCCGTAATGACCTGTTCCCAATCGGATTCTGTCCCAAATTCCTCACGCCAAGACCACAGTCTTCTTGTGCTGTGATGCAGGGTATGTTCATATGTAAACCCAATTGCCGCCAATACTTGATGTGCAATCGTATTGACTTTTCCCGCTGCTTCATTTATTCGGATTTTTGCATAGGCTAACTCTTTTGAAAAAGGATTCATGCCGAAAGCATCAACAGCATATTTGGCGGCAATTCCAGCACCGGCAGTTTCGCCGGCAAGCGCTGCCAAATGATGCTGTATTGCTTGGAAACGGTGAATAGGCCGTCCAAATTGGGAGCGCTCATTTGTATGGTTAATGGTTACATCAAGAACTCTTTCGATAGCCCCCGCCATAAGCACGCTTCTTGTTAATGCCCCTGCATAATACAGCTTCTTTGTTAGTGCGCTGTAGTCGACAGATACGGTTTGATATTCCTCGATGTAGACCTGATCAAAGATCACTTCGTCCCGTGCTTCCCCAGCCATGTTTTTGCCAGGTTTAATTTCCGCTTTTTCAAGCGGTAAAACAAGAAGGACGGTCCCGTCGATTGATTCTCCTAGTACAAGCAGCTTTTCCGCATTCCTCGCCCATGGAACATATTTGGCTTTTCCGTTTATAATCCAGCCTTGACCACTTTTTTGCAGCTGGAAAGTTTCCGAACTATTTTGTCCTGGGATCGTGACAATCCCCTCAACAACAGATTCTCCCAAATCGCTTAATAACCAATTGGCTATAAACGTTTCCGCAAGTGGAATGGGTGCAGAATATTTGCCCGCCATTTGCAAAATACTCAAGGCATCATCCAGGTCACCGCCGCTTCCGCCTAATTCCTCCGGCACTCCTACTCCAAGCATGCCGTAGGCCTCCAGGTTCTCCCATAATTCAACGGCCCATTGACCTTTCTCAGCGTCATTAACCACTTCTTTGGTTGAATATTTTTCAAAAATCTTTGCTGCTGACTCCAAGATCATCTCTTTCATTTCACTCATTGGTTAATAACCCCCTTTGCCACAATTCCCCTTAGAATTTCCGTTGTCCCGCCGCGAAGTGTAAATCCCGGTGATTGCAGAATCGATTGCGCCAGGAACCTTTCTAATCTGTCTTCGGAATCGGTTGACGGAATAGCAGAAACTAGTAATCTCGTAATCTCAGGAATCTCCTGCTCAAATTGGGTTCCCATGTCTTTTACTAGAGAAGCAATAATATTAGAAGGCACACCTTCTTCCAACAATCGGGCAATGCCAAGCGACATATTTCGAAGTGTCCACAGTCTAGAGATGAGTCTGCTAACTTCATTTAATCCCTTTGTGTCACCTTTTTCTATTAACACATTCGTTAGTTCATTTAGAAGAGGAAAGGTGCTCAAAATGCGCTCCGGACCACTTCTCTCATAGGCTAATTCCGCCATGCCCTGGGCCCAGCCATTTCCAAGTGTCCCAACAACCATACCATCAGGAACAAACACATCTTCAAAAAAGACTTCATTAAAATGATGTTCCCCTGTCATCAGATGAATTGGGCGAATGGTTACTCCCGGCGCATTTAAATCGACAATCAATTGGCTCATCCCGGCATGGCGGTTATTAGGGTCCATTGGAGTTGTCCGGCATAAAACGATAGAGTAATGGGCATGATGGGCACCGCTTGTCCAAATCTTGCTGCCATTTAAGATCCAGCCTTTATCAACCTTAACGGCCCGTGCCTGAAGTGCAGCCAAATCGGAGCCTGCATTAGGCTCGCTAAGGCCAATCGCAAAATAACATTCTCCCTTTGCTATTCTTGGCAGGAAAAATTGTTTCTGTTCTTCTGTCCCATACTTCAGTAAAAGCGGACCAGTCTGACGGTCGGCAATCCAATGTCCTGAAACCGGGGCGCCTGCTGCCAGCATTTCTTCAGTAACTACATATCTCTCGACTGACGAACGTTCCCCGCCGCCATATTTTTTCGGCCAAGTCATGCCAATCCAGCCGCGTGCTCCCATTTTCCGTGAAAAATCCTCCGAGAATCCGCTAAGCCAGCAATCGCATTTTGTTTCGATTAAACCGTTTTCAATTTCTTCTTTTAAAAACTGCCTAATTTCTCTTCTTAGCTCTTCCGTTTCTTTCGGAAGCTTTACCACAGGAATTTCCAGCGTTTTCATTTGTTTCACCCTCTTTTCTGCAATTAACGCTTATGTAACTCTATTACTACCAAATAAATTATATAATAATTTTGACTTTATGGTCAATTTTTAATTATCTGAAAAGTTATCCTTTATTCATTATTCTAAGAAAATAAAAAAGACAAAAGCCCTATTTTCGTAGCCTTTGTCCTTTAAACATTTAAATAAAATTATCCAAAATTATTTTTTCTTAATCATAATGGTTTTTGTGTTGGTATATTCTTTTAATCCTTCGATTGAATTTTCAACACCGATTCCTGATTGTTTATGGCCTCCAAAAGGAACGTTCGGTAAAAGGATATGTGCCTCGTTGATCCAGACCGTCCCCGTTTCCAACCTTTCGGCAATGGAACGTGCCAGGTTAAGGTCTTTTCCCCATACAGAACCGGCTAATCCATAATCAGTATTATTTGCCTTCGTGATGACCTCATCATAATTGCTATATTTAATGACCGGTAAGTGAGAAAAGCCAAGGTTTGTTCAAAACTTTCACTCCTATTCTAAACAATAATTTTTAATGTTTTCCCTAACCTCTTCGGATATCCCGAATTCCTCTCCAATATACGTTTCAAAATCACCATAATTCCTTAATATCGCGTTATAGGCAGCATGAAGATAGTCTTCTCTAAGTGGAAAAGCATTTATTAATTGTTTATATTCTTCTGGAGTAAAATATTGTGATGCTTTTTCAAAAATGGTTTGATGACGTTCAGCTAATGTTAGATTTGAAAGTAAGTAATCTTCTAATACAGTTTCATAGGGTACACCCATTGTCATCAATATTAACATGGCACCTACACCCGTTCGGTCACGGCCGCCGGTACAGTGGTGGACGAGCGGCAAGTTTTCTTCCGGGCTTTTTAATAGCATCATTAATCTTTTGTAAGAAGGATTCTGTATTGGCATCTCAGTGTAAATCTTTATAAATCTTTCAACTGTGAATTGACGGTAATAGTCCGCATTAAATCCGTCGTCTTTCACAAACATATTTGTGGCAATATTTTCTTCGCTAATCGCAGAAACCCGCTCAAGTATGGCAGATCCTAGAGGCGGATCGGGCTTCCGTTCCGCCTCTTTTTGTCTACGATAATCAAACACTCGTTTTAATTGAAGGGTTTCTAATAAACTTACATCTTTGTCAGTTAATCCGGTTAATTCTGCCGCTCGAAATAAGAGCCCTTTTTTTACTTTTCTGCCATCCTTTGTTGCCAGTCCGCCCATATCGCGGAAATTAACTGCTCCACTCAGTGGCAGTAGGCACTCCGGTAAAGTTTCCTTTTTCATTCCATTCTCCTTTCACTTAACCTCTGGGGTTATCTAGCACACTTGAAATGGCGGGCAATCTCATGGATCACTGGTACACCTTTTCTTGTCGCCGTATTGAACATCACAAATGTTTTCGTTGATTCGGTAATTAGAATATCGTCTTGATTATAAATTTCTTGTTTTACAGTAAAACTTTTGTTGCCCACATACATTAAAGTTGTTGTAACACTCAAAGTATCTCCCAATCTAGCTTCCTTATGGTAAGAGACATCAAATTTGAGGACGACCGTACCGAGATCTTGTTTCCTTAACTCCTTAAAATTTACCCCAGCCTGTTTGTACCATTCTCCGACCCCTTTTTCTAAAAAAAGAATATATTTCAGGTAATTGACATGACCTAGCTGGTCGATGTCATCTGGTGTAACGACAATTTTTGTAGTAGTCTGCATTTTTTTCCCTCTCTTCATCACATTCCGCATTTAAGGATATCCAAATTTTTTTACCCGCCAAGATAGAGTTGGCGGACTTCATCATTATTTCTTAGATCCTGGAATCTTCCTTCTAAAGCAATATGTCCGTTTTCCAATACATCTATAGACCCCATTAGGGCTTATATGCTTACTTGTTTGCTGCTTCAAGACTTTGTTTTAAAATATAGCGCTGAATTTTTCCGCTAGGTGTCTTAGGAAGGGTTTCAACAAATTCAACTTCTCGTGGATATTGATGTTTTGATAGCTTTGCTTTTACGAAAGCACTTATTTCGTCAGCTAACTCTGAGGAAGATTTATGAGATGATTTAAGAACTACATATGCTTTTACTATTTCTCCTTTAACAGGATCCGGTTTCCCGATTACAGCAGCTTCAGCTACGGCAGGATGTTCTAATAGGGTGCTTTCCACTTCAAAAGGACCAATTCGGTAGCCTGCGCTGGAAATAATGTCATCTGCTCTGCCTTGGAACCAATAATAGCCGTCATTATCTTTACTCGCTAGATCCCCGGTCCGAAACCAATTTCCTGTTATTTTTTCTGCCGTTTTCTTTGGATCATTCCAATAACCTAGAAAGAAGTACGGAAATGCATGTATATCTACGGCGATTTGACCCGCTTCACCTACTTCGACCGGATACCCCTGCTCATCTAATAAAGCAATATTATAACCTGGAGTCGGCAGACCCATTGATCCGGGCTTTACCACCATGTCTGTGACGTTATAGTTATTTACAATCATCCCGGTTTCGGTTGATCCATAGTGATCATAGATTTCCCGGCCAAAATTATCTTTAAAGAAGCGGACAACTTCTGCATTTAATGGTTCACCAGCACTGGAGAACTGTTTGACAGTTAAGGAATATTTCTTTACTAAATCCGGACCGGCTGCCATCATCATTCTGTACGCCGTTGGAGCATATGCAAAGTTGGTAACTTTGTATTGTTCTAGTAATTGATAGTATTTTTCCACTTGGAAAGGGCCTTTATATACGACAATGGATATACCTAAACTTAATGGGCATAATGTACAATTCATCAAACCATAAGCCCAGCCCATATCCGCCCCTCCCAGGAACCTATCATCGTTTTCTATACCCATTGAGTATCGCATATACGGGTAGGTACTGATTAGTATTTTGTGAGCCCAAACAGCCCCTTTTGGCATGCCAGTTGAACCAGAGGTGTATTGGATGACACTTGGATCCATTATCGAGGTTGGCTCTGTTTCATGTTCAGAAGAGAACTGTTGGATAAACTCCCAGAAGGTTAATCCATTACCTGATAAACCATCAGTTAATAGAAGCTCACAGGATACGTGCTGACCTTCTATTTTTTTGGCCTGTTCCTGGTTCGTTACTAAAATTTTGCAACGAGCATCTTTTAAACGATACGTTATGGCCTCAGGGCCAAAAGCTGTAAACATTGGAACATAAATGGCACCTATTTTCCATGTTGCAAGGACTGTCACAATTAATTCCATGTCCTTCCCAAGGAGACCTGCCACACGATCGCCTCTTTTTACTCCCCGCGACCGAAGTGCATTCGCCATCCGATTGGATTGTTCCTTTAAACGGAAATAGGTCCAGACATCCTTATTTCCTTTTTCATCCTCCCAATAGATAGCGACACGATTCGGGTCATCCGCCCACCTATCACAACATTCATGTGCTATATTAAGCCTATCATGAACATTCCAATCATAGGTTTTGACCACTTTTTCCCACGAGAAATCATCCCGTAATTCTGCATAATTCAATTTTTGTTTCACCTCGTTTAAATTTTTTGTTTTATTAGAAACTGAATACAATAATATAACTTTCAACTGTACAGTATGTAAAAGAACCTCCAGTTTCGATAATTGGAGGTTCTTTTGCTTTTTACTTCGGCTGCATCCGAATCGCGCCGTCGAGGCGGATCGTTTCCCCATTTAAATATGGATTTTCTATGATGCATTTTGCTAAATGAGCATATTCGGATGAGTACCCTAAACGCTGCGGGTACGGAACCATAGCACCCAATGCCAGGCGGACTTTTTCTGGAGCCGCGGCAAGCAATGGCGTATCCATAAGCCCCGGAGCAATCGTCAGGACTCTGATGCCATGTCTTGATAGATCTCTTGCAATTGGCAGGGTCATGCCAACAATACCGCCTTTTGAGGCGCTATAAGCTGCTTGGCCCATTTGACCATCAAATGCAGCTACTGAAGCGGTATTAATGATTACGCCTCTTTCTCCCTCTTCGTTTGGAGCATTTTGCGTCATTTTTTCCGCAGCTAAACGAAGCACGTTAAATGTTCCAATTAAATTGACTTGTATGACTCTAGTAAAAACGCCAAGATCATGCGGTTTTTCTTTGCCGACGGTTTTCTCGGCCGCACCAATCCCTGCACAGTTTACGGCAACATGGATGGCTCCAAACTTTTCAATAGTTTGGTTAATGGCATTGACCACATCGTCCTCACTGGTAACATTTGTTTTAACGTAAAGAACACGGTCTGAACCTAATCTTTCTACTAAAGCGGCGCCTCTTTCTTCCTGCAAATCAAAGATGGCTGCATATCCCCCGTTTTCAACAATCGTTTCGACGGTGGCTTCGCCTAGCCCGGAAGCACCTCCTGTTACAACAGCTACTTTGCCGTTAATTTTCATATATCATGCTCCTCCTCTATTAAATCGAAATTTTTAAAAATATGTTTAATACCCTGAGGATAGCCCATTCCAATCTGTGTGGCATGAGCCTCCTTCAGGGAGTTTTATTGAAAGCGATTAGCTAATTCTTTCAACAATTGTGGCATTCGCCATTCCGCCGCCCTCACAAATTGCCTGCAAGCCATAACGGCCGCCGCTTCTTTCCAATTCATGCAGCATGGTAATCATCAGGCGGGCACCAGATCCGCCTAGTGGATGGCCCAAAGCAATTGCTCCACCATTTGGATTTAACTTTGCAGGGTCTGCTTTTAGTTCATCCATCCACAGCATTGGTACAGGAGCAAATGCCTCATTTACTTCGTAGGTATCCATATCTTCAATTGAAAGGCCAGCTTTTTCAAGCACTTTTTTCGAAGCAATGGACGGACCTGTCAACATTAAAGTAGGGTCGGAGCCCACAACGGAACGGGCAACAATGCGGAATCTTGGTTTTAGACCTAATTCCTCTGCTTTTTCCCTCGACATTAATAGAACGGCTGCAGCACCATCACTCATTTGGCTGGAATTACCGGCATGAATTCTTCCGTCCTGCGTAAAGGCAGGCTTTAAAGAAGCCAATTTTTCTAATGAAGTATCCTTTCTTGGGCCTTCATCCTGAGTCACTACTATAGTTGACCCATCCTCAAGTTTTACTTCAATCGGCATAATTTCCCGATCAAATCGCCCTTCCTCTTGAGCTTTAATCGCTTTCTTATGACTTTCAAGCGAAAACTCATCAAGCTGACTACGGGAGTAGCCCCATTTTTCAGCAATCCGCTCAGCAGATAAGCCTTGATGAATCATTTCATATTTAGATGTTAATTCTTCACTCCAGTTCGATTCCCTGCGGGATGCTCCCATAGGAATTCTCGTCATGCTTTCCACTCCGCCGGCAATGACAACATCCATGTCCCCGCTCAAAATGGCTTGTGCAGCAAAATGAATGGCCTGCTGGCTGGAACCGCACTGACGGTCAATGGTTGTTCCTGGAACGTGAATCGGAAAATCGGCCATTAATGCGGCGCTGCGTGCAATATTTAATCCTTGCTCTTCCACTTGCATTACGCAGCCTAAAATAACGTCTTCAACAATCCCTGACGAGATACCGGCACGTTTCACCAATTCCCTTAGAACTTTTGCAGCCAATTCATCGGGACGTACTGAGCTAAATACTCCCTTTCTTTTTCCTACTGGGGTACGTACTGCTTCAACAATAACAACTTCTCTCATTCTCTATTCCTCCTAAATTTTAATTGCAAACTAAACGTAAGAATGAACTACATTCTTTTATGAATAAAATCGATAGAGTTCTTTGCCTCTTCTATTATTTGGGCAAACAAATCCTTGATCGATCATATTTCGTAAGCGCTTTTATTTTGCGAATCTCTATACAAAGTACTTTAATTATTATTCTTTAAATGGTTTAAATAGTACCCCTAATTCTTGTAAAATCTCTTCGTTATGTTCTCCATGACCCGGCGCTTGGCGAACTGTTTTAGCCTGCGTTCTTGATAGTTTAATAGGATTTGCTACTTGTCTCATTGTGCCATGTTGAGGGTGATTTACCTCTTCTATCATTCCCCGGTGCCTGATTTGCGGGTCACGAACCATTTCCTCCATCGTTAAGATCGGGGCGACACAGGCATCGACACCATCGAAGAGATTGACCCATTCATTTAATGTTTTCGTTCCGATTACGGCTTGAATCTCTTTTTTCATCGAGGCTTGCTGATCAGCTGGGGCATTTAACTGGCTTATTAAATCTTCCATACCAATTACCTGACAGAAGTTTTTCCAAAACTTAAATTCTAGTGCTCCAACAGATATAAAGCGGTTATCTTTCGTTTCATATGTCTCGTAACAGGCGAGGCGGCCGTTTAAGACGAGCTCTCCACGTTTTGGAAGTTCTCCAGTGGCTAAAAATGCCGGCAAAAACGTTTGCATCCAGGAAACCGCTCCATCCAACATGGAAATATCAATAAATTGACCTTTCCCTGACTTTTTCGCGTCAATGATAGAAACGAGAATACCGATAACTGCCATTAAGGAACCTCCGCCAATATCGCCTATTTGAACGGAGGAGCTTACCGGTTTACTACCTTGCTCTCCTTGCAGATCCAATAATCCGGAATAGCTCAAAAAGTTAATATCATGACCTGGAATATCCTTGTATGGTCCGGTTTGACCGTAGCTTGTAATCGCACAATAAATCAACTTGGGATTATGTTTTTTCAGTTCTTCATACCCCAGTCCGAGACGATCCATTACACCTGGTCGAAAGGATTCCACCAGAACATCGGCTGTTTTCACCAATTCAATAAATATCTGTTTATTTTCTTCTTGTTTTAAATCAAGGCTCACACTCCGCTTATTCCGATTCAAAGAATGAAACATCGCGCTTGCTTCACCAATTTTTGGATCTCCCCATCGCGTGTAATCACCTAACTTTGGGTCCTCGATTTTAATCACATCTGCCCCAAAGTCGGCCAGCATTAACGAACAATACGGACCCGGCAAAAGCCGCGTCAAATCAAGGACGCGAATACCCTCCAAAGGCATAGTCAACCGCACCCACTCCCTCCCAAAAAGATACAGCATAAAGTAGATTTCCTATTTTTAATAATACCAATTTTCTAATAATTTTACAATTTATTTACTTTTTAAACAATAATTCAATGTTGCGATGCAACCGTTTTGTAATTCTCTCTTAATTGATATTTCAAGACTTTCCCCGAAGTGTTTCGTGGAAGTTGGTTGATTTTATAGATGATTCTTGGAATTTTATAACCTGCGAGTTCCTCCCGGCAGAATTGCTGTAATTCTTCTTGATTCATTTGTTTTCCTTCTTTCAGAACGATAACAGCTGCTACCGTTTCACCCCATACTTCATGCGGAACGCCAATAACCGCTGCTTCTAAAATATCAGGATGTTTGTAAAGGACGTGTTCAACCTCAGTAGAGTAGACATTTTCTCCGCCGGAAATAATCATATCTTTTTTCCTGTCTACTAGGGTAATGTAGCCATCTTCGTCTATTTTTGCGAGGTCACCAGTATATAGCCAGCCATTCCTAAGGACCTTTGCTGTTTCTTCAGGTTTTTTATAATAACCCTTCATGACGTTTTCACACTTAATTATAAACTCACCAACTTCACCAGGCTTTACATCTTCACCGTTTTCATCCACCACTTTTGCATCAGTACCATAAGAAGCCCTTCCAGAAGTGCCAAACTTTGTTTTGTGTTCTTCTGGCAATAGATATACTCCTCCAGGACCACCCTCCGTTTGACCGCACATATTATAAAATTGATCTGTCTGAAACATCTCCATTGCCTGTTTCAATAGGGCTGTGGGCATTGGGGCTGCCCCATATCCGCACCGTTTCACACTGGATAAATCAAATTGCTCCCTATTCGGAACCTGCAGCAAAAAGTTATACATAGTCGGAACTCCAAAGAATAGGCTGATTTTGTATTGATCAATATCCTTTAAGGTCTGTACAGGATTAAATTCCTGGCGGACAATTTGTGTACAGCCAAGGATTGAACCTGGGACAAGGAATAAATTCAATTGTGCACAATGGAATAATGGGGCAAGATGAAGTAGTTGATCCTCCGGCCCCATTTTAAATGTAATGATGATTCCTAGGGCCACATGGATAACACGGTGATGATCCAGGACCACTCCCTTTGGCAGCCCGGTTGTTCCAGAGGTATAAAGAATTTCGGCATCATCCGATTCAAAGACTTCCCGCTCAGGATTATCTACAACCGAGCTTTGGAACGCGGATAATTGGATTTGGTTCTCTCTTTTATTCGACCCCGCAATAACCTGAAGCTGGATCTTGTCGTTTCCTTCAGAAGCTTTATGAACGACCTCTGCCAAATCCTCATCGGCAAAGACAATTATCGAATCGGAATCGTCCAAAATATAACTGGCTTCTTTGGCAGTTAAGCGAAAGTTTACAGGAACAGCGACCCCGCCGGCTTTTAAAATTCCATAATAAATAAAACAGAATAAATCTGAGTTTTTCATCATTAAGGCAATCTTATCGCCTCTCTTTACCCCATAGCTAATGAGAGCGTTGGCAATACGATTCACCTGTTCATTATATTCCTTATACGTATATATACTTTCATTAAAGATGATAGCTGTTTTGTCTGGCTGATATCTGGCATTCCGCTCAAGTGCTTCAAAAAGATTCACTTCTTATTCCTCCCACATTCAAATACATACACATATAAAATAGAAGAAAAAGGGGTGATGACTTTAGTTCACACTCACCCCTGCAATAACAGCTTATAACCCCAAGTTCTTAGCTATAATTGTTTTCATAATCTCATTGGTGCCAGCATAAATCGAACCTACTGCCACATCCCGGTATCTTCTGGCAATCTCGTATTCTTCCATATAGCCGTAGCCTCCGTGCAGCTGCATACAGTCATTGGCAACACTCTTGGCAAGGTCCGTCAGCCACCATTTTGCCATTGAGACTTCATTGACCACATTCTTTTTCTCCATATGGTCGGTGATCAACTGATCAACAAAGGTTTCGCCAATTTTGATCATTGTAGCCATTTCGGCAATCTTAAACTGGGTATTTTGGAATTTGCTGATAGGTTTTCCAAATGCCGTCCGCTGCTTGACATACTCAATGGTCATATCCAGCATATGTTTGCTGGCAGTAATGCTGCCGATTGCCAGCATCAACCGTTCCTGCTGCAGCTTTTGCATGAGGTAATAAAACCCCTGTCCCTCTTCACCAATTAAATTTTCCCTTGGTACAATAGCATCCTCAAAAATAAGTTCAGAAGTATCATTAGAATGCTGCCCCAATTTACGAAGCTTTTTGCCTTTTCGAAATCCAGGTGTTCCTTCTTCCACTACAATTAAGCTAATTCCTTTATGCTTCGGTACAGCATTTGGGTCTGTTACACATACAACGATAACGAAGTTAGCTGAATACCCATTGGTAATAAATGTTTTTTCACCATTGATAATATAATTTTCCCCATTTTTAATCGCCGTTGTTTTTACCCCAGCCAAATCAGAACCAGTCCCCGGTTCGGTCATGGCAATAGCGGAAATCATATCCCCGCTGACCGCTTTTGGCAGCCATCTTTGCTTTTGTTCCTCAGAAGCAAATTCGGCAATATAAGGAATAACGATATCATTATGAAGTCCGATTCCGCCTGCTCCCGCGCCAACCTTATCAAGTTCTTCGGTAATGACAACGGAATAGCCAAAGTCAGCGCCCGACCCTCCATACTTTTCATCCACCCATGGGCAGAGGAAACCTTGTTCTCCTGCTTTTTTCCAAAATGATTTTGGTACCTGCTTGGCTTCCTCCCATTCTTCGAAATAAGGGTATGCTTCCTTCTCCAAAAATTTCCTAAAAGACCTTCTAAAAATTTCATGCTCTTCTAATAGATATGATTTTGCCATTACAGTACCTCCTTATTTTTTAAAGTCAATTTATTGTCCCGACCAATTTGGCTTTCGTTTTTCGGCAAAGGCCCGCGGACCTTCTTTCGCATCATTACTTGCAAAAACTTGACTTGTATATTCATTATTGATGGACCAGCCATCTGGTGGAAATGTCATGGAGGTGTCCAATCCGCGGTAGACAATTTCTTTACTTGCCTTCACGGCCAGCGGAGCATTGCAAATAATTTCCTCTGCCAGCTGAATCGCGGCATTGAGGACTTGATCATGCGGAACGACTTCATTCACCAGCCCCCATTGTTTTGCCTCTTCCGCGGAGATTGGATTTCCGGTAAGAATGGTACGCATGGCCACTTTAAGAGGGATTTGTCTTGGCAGGCGCAATAGTCCTCCTCCCCCGGCAATAAGCCCCCTTTTAACTTCCGGCAGCCCAAATGATGACTTTTCAGAAGCCACGATTAAATCACATGCCAAGGCGATCTCTGTGCCTCCGCCAAGGGCAAATCCGTTCACCGCAGCGATAACGGGCTTCGAAATATGATGTCTTACAATCCCTGCAAATCCCCATTCCTTCATTTCGTCAGAAGTAGAAAATCCCCCAGCCCCTATTTCCTTTAAGTCAGCACCTGCTGAAAAGGCGCGGTCACCGGCGCCGGTTAGAATGGCCACCCAAAGCTCAGGGTCTTCATTAAACTCCTTTAATGCCGTACCGGTTTCCAGCCAAAGACGGCTGTTAACAGCATTCATGGCTTCCGGCCGGTTAAAGGTAATCACAGCAATTCGGCCAATTTTTTCTACTAAAATAGCTTGATAGTCCATTTATTATTCTCCCCCATGATTCGTTTTCCACCACGGATAAAAGCTCGGCAAATCGGTGCTGACCTTCATTGGGAAGTTTGGTTTTCTTTTTTCAAAGAATGCCGTAATTCCCTCTTTTACATCCGCTTGCTGCCCGGTCCAATGAATCATTTTCGATTCAACTACATGTGATTCGTATGGATGGCTTGCACCAAGCATCTTCCACATTAATTGCCGTGACAAGGTGACAGAAATGGCAGATGTATTTTCGGCAATTTCTTTCGCAATCGCTTCGGCTGCAGGCAAAAGCTCTTCAGGTGAAACCACCTGAGTTACTAAACCAATTTTTAATGCTTCCTCTGCCGGGATAATCTTCCCAGTATAAACAAGCTCAGCTGCTTTACTGATGCCTACTACTCTAGGTAAAAACCAGCCGCTGCATGCTTCCGGGGTAATGCCGCGTCTGCTAAACACAAAACCTATTTTTGCATTCGATGATGCAATCCGGATATCCATTGGCAAGGTCATGGTTGCCCCCACCCCGACAGCTGGACCATTGATGGCAGCGATGATCGGCTTTTTCAATTCATAGATTCGTAAACTTAACATTCCTCCGCCATCCCGATATTCCTCGATGGCAGCCTCCTTATTTTCAAATGTGCTAGTGCCGCTTCCTAAATCCGCACCTGCACAAAATGCCTTACCGTCTCCGGTGATAATGATGGCCCTTACATCATCATTGGCATCCGCTTCATCAAACACTTGAATAAGTTCGATTAGCATTTGATGATTAAAAGCATTTAAATTCTCCCTGCTAAGGGTAATCGTCATGATTTTGTCTTTGACTGCTGTTTTTAACGTTTCATACTGAATTGTTTGCATTCTAATCACCTCAATAATTTTTATATTAAAATACTCATTTCACATCGATGTCTTTTTAAAAATTTGCAGGGTCCCAGCTTTCCTCTTGTTGGTATTTACGTAAGATACGGCGCGCGATGGTAGCAGTATGCGCCTCATCAGGTCCATCATAGATTCTGGCGTATCTAGCTTCCCGGTACATTTTCTCTAATGGTGTATCGGCGGTGACCCCTAATGCACCGTGTACTTGAATCGCTCGGTCAATCACATCATGAAGAACCTTTGCTCCATATACTTTTATCATCGCGATATCAATCCGAGCATCTTCTCCCCTATCAATTTTTCTTGCAGCTTCAAGTGTCATCAGGCGTGCCGATTGAATTTCCGTTGCGGAATCAGCAATAAATTTTTGAATCATCTGCTTTTCTGATAAAAGAGAGCCATGAGCATATCGGTTTAAGGCCCGATTACACATCAAATCAAAAGCTCTTTGGGATTGACCCAGCCACCTCATGCAATGGTAGATTCTGCCGGGACCCAGTCTTTTTTGGGCAATGACAAAACCTTCTCCCCTTTCACCTAATAAATTTTCCTTTGGAACCCTGACATTTGTTAAACGGATTTCGCAGTGGCCGCCTGAGGTATGTCCCATTGTCGGCACGACTCTAACAATCTCATAACCAGGTGTATTAGTCGGAACAATGATCATCGATGCTCTTTTGTGTCGGTTTGGTTCTCCAGGTTCGGTCACACAAAAAACGGTGGTAAATGCAGCACGGTTAGCTCCGGTAGTGAACCATTTATGGGCATTAATGACCCATTCGTCTCCGTCCAAATATGCTGTGGATTGTATTAATGTCGGGTCGGATCCGGCCACATTAGGCTCGGTTAATCCTACAGATGGATTGATTTCCCCATTCACCATTGGATATAACCATGTTTTCTTCTGCTCTTCTGTTCCAAACAGATTTAACATCGTCCCGTCCTGGGCAGTATGGGTACCTAAAGCGAACATGGCAGCTTCGGAACGGCCAATTACTTCATTTATATAGACGTAGTCCATAAATTTCATACCGCCGCCGCCAATCTCTTTCGGAAGGCCTAAAGCCCATATCCCCGCTTCCTTTGCATGGGCTTGTAATTCCTTAAGGACCCGCCTTCCTTCTTGCTCGCCTTTTTCAATGACGGTTTCTACCGGAATGACTTTTTCATCGATAAACCTTCTAACCTTATTACGAATCTCCATCACATGGGGACTAATACCGAATTTTTGTTCAATCTCATTCAAAATACTTTCCCTCCTATCGCTCATGTTATTTCTCTTGTTTAACGAACTAGCGCCATTTCAATGGTTAACTGCTCTCTTATCCTCTTTCTTAAAGGAAAAATGTACTTGGATTCTATTACTCTGTTGGCTGCATTTTCCTTATATAAAAAGCGAAGAAGGCGGCATTGAATTTCATTCAATTGTTTCCATTTTTCAGTTACATCCTCGATAAACACTGTTTCTTCCAGGGCGGAATCCAACTCTTCCACCCAATTAAAGGCAGAAGTCTCCCTTGAATCTGACCGTATCGCTTGTAAAAATTCTTCAACAGTTTGATTGATTAGCGTAATTAACTGTTCTTTCGGTTTCGTATTTTCAATAGTATTGGTATCCACATTTTTTAAAACAGAAAGCAAGGCAATGGCTTGTTCCTTTGCCATGCCGCTGGTGAGATTAGGAATGATTACATCTTTTATCACATCATTGGCGGTTTTTAACGTTAAAGATTTATCGAACATCATTTCCCCCCTAGTAGCCTAATAATTCGGCAACCATATTCCTCATCAATGGCCAGCGATAGCCTTGCCGGGCCATCCGAAGATCCTTTGTTTCTCCTTTTGCAAACGACGTCCCAGCCGATTGGGAGATAAGAACAAACCTAACTTGATGGTATACCTCATAATAATGAAGTACCTTTTCCTCTACCCTTAATCCGGTTAGCTCACTATACGTATCCAAAAACAGCTGTCTATCTATTAGGTAACACATCAGCGGAGAATCCATCCGGTTCGATTTGGCACAAACATAGGCAACGTCTGCCATGGGATCTCCGATTTCGGCTGCTTCCCAATCCAGTATCCCCGTGATTTCATTATGGCTATATAACAAATTACCCGTTCGGTAATCATTATGTATGAGGGAATACCTTTGGGCAGCCGGCTTATGTGCCTTTAACCATTCCAACGCATCAACCATTACCGGGTCGGGGCTGATTTGGTAGCGGTAATACATTTCCTCTAAACCTATTAATTTATCATCAATAAATCCGTACTCTCCTTTGGGCTCGTCAAAGTCCTCCGTAAAGCCGGCTCCTCTATAATCAATAAGGTGCAATTTCGCCAAATACTGGACAAAATGAAAAGGAATATCCCCTTCTTCATTGGCTCTTTTAAAAAATAATTGCCCCTCCTTTGACCAAGGTACGTAACTGTTTCCGGGCAGCTTATCCATTACAAAAAACGATCCGCCGAGAATCGATTCATCTGTTTCATACCAGTAAACTCCCGGGATAGGCAGGTCGCAATTTTTACTTAAACGATCCAAATACTTGAACTGTAGAAAAAAATTTCTGTTCTCTCTCATTAACCCGCCTTTATTCTGTTTGCGAACCGCAAAGCCTTTTTTCTGTACACCGCTCGCGGTTTCCCAGTGGACATCGAAAATATAGGCTTCATCGGACCATCCTGCGGAAGGCTGGGAATACTCCCGAATTTCGACATTTTTTGCCCCTTTAATTTTCGATTCAAAATAAGCTTTCAACGAGAGTTTCATTGTTTCTGCCACCAGCACCTCACCTTTCTCCATTTACCGCATAATTTCCAGATTCATTTCTTAAGAGTATTTTCCAATGCCCAATCCGTTAAATTCTTGACGAAGATATCAAGCTGCGCAAATCTTTCATCCTGGGTTTGTCCTTTCTTCCACCTGTAATACATTTGTTGGGCAATGACGACGTGCTTGAAGTAGCCAAAAACCATGTAATAATACATTTTTGAAACATCGCGCCCACTTTTCTTAGAGTAGGCTTCAATAAATTCTTTTCTTGTCATGAAACCCGGCCTAAGAGTAATTGGGTTTGATAGCTGCTGGTTTTTGAAAAACTCTGGATCATCATGGTCAAACCATAAAACTAGTGCGGATGCAAGGTCATTAAGTGGATCGCCGACTGTACTCATCTCCCAATCGAGTATGCCTGCCAATTGACCTAGTTGATTCTTTGAGAACAAGACATTTTTTAAATGAAAATCATAGTGAATGAACGTGGCCGGCTGAGAAACGGGCCTGTTTTCGATAATCCATTTTATTAGTCGATCCATTCCGGGAATTTCTTCTGTTTTTACGTTTTGATAACGGCCAATCCAGCCGTGTACCTGTCGTTCTAAAAATCCCTGTGGCCGTGTTAAGTTAACCAGATTAGTATTCTTATAGTCTATTTCATGAATGGCGGCCAAAGTATTTACCATAGAATGAGAAACTTCACTATAAAGGGCTGCATTACCGTCCTCTTGATTCGGAAGTGCCTGATCCAGCAATACACCATGAAGACGTTTCATACAATAGAACGGTGCCCCGATAATAGATTCATCATCGATAAAAAAATAAGGCTTGGGTGCAAGGGGAAAAATGGGGCTGACCGCTTCCAACACTTTAAATTCACGTTTCATGTCATGGGCTTTTGTATTAACTGGACCAAGAGGTGCCCTTCGCAGGACACCCTCCCAATCTCCGATACTAACCAAATACGTTAAATTTGATTTTCCGGCACTGAATTGTTTCACTGTTATGGGGTCACCGCTTAAGTTTGGGAGCTTTTTTCTAATAAGCTCTTCAAGCTTGGAATGATTTAATTCTTCGCCTTTGCGAACAGGAATTGTATCTTGTATATTCATAGGCAATTGCTCCTTAGTTCATTTTCACTTCTTTTTCCCTCAATACCCGTTTTAGTATTTTTCCAGATGGATTCCTCGGCAGTTCATTCAGAAACTCAACATATTTCGGCTTTTTATAGGAGGCTAAGTGGTTGAGGCAGTGTTGAATCACCTCTTGCTCCGTTAAACTCTTTCCGCTTTTAAGGACAATGTATGCCTTGACAGTTTCACCCCACTTCGGGTCAGGGACACCCACAACAGCCGCTTCGAAGATCGCATCGTGTTTGTGAAGTGCTGCCTCAATTTCTGCGGGATAGATATTTTCCCCACCGCTAATGATCATGTCTTTACTACGGTCGACCACATATATAAATCCTTCATCATCCTGGCGGACTAAATCTCCGCTATGGAACCAGCTGCCGTGGAAAGCCTCTTCTGTTGCTGCAGGATTTTTATAGTACTCCTTCATCACGGTCGGCCCACGATAAATAATCTCGCCAATTTCCCCAACTGGAACATCATTCATATTTTCGTCCACAATCCGCACTTCAACATTCATTACTGGTTTTCCCACTGAATTCGTTTTCCTTAGTGAATCTTGCGGCAATAAGCAAGTGGTGGTTGGGCTCATTTCCGTCTGGCCAAACGCATCAAAAATTCCGGCATTCGGAAAATGCTTCATCATTTTATGCTTTACTTCGAGCGGGCAAATGGCTGCCCCTGTTGAGCACCTTTGCACTGACGTTAAATCGTAATCCTCAATATTGGGAACATGCAGGACTAAATTCCACATAGCAGGCACCATAAAAAGACCGTTTATTTTCTCGTGGTGAATGGTGTGCAGGACTCCCACTGGATTAAACTCTCGATGAATCACTGTCAATCCGCCAACTGTACAGCTAATTAGAACATTTCCAACACCAGCGATATGAAATAAAGGTGTAATGACAAGTTGTTTAGAGCCTCTTTCAATTTTGGAATCCACAACGCTGTTCAGCGCACTTAACAACAAGTTCTTGTGTGTCAGCACGGCTCCTTTTGGCTTGCCGGTAGTTCCGGATGTATAACAAATCATGCAGGCATCGTTTTCCTCGACTTGCCCATCAATACTTTGGTATGGTATTTCCGAGTGATAAATAGTTTCGTATGGAATCAATTCCATCGAATTCACTTTCCCGACTACAACAATCTTTTCTACGTTTGGAAGTTCTTGTCTAATCGATAGAATCGTATCCTGGTATTCTTCTTCGATAAATAAAACCTTAGTATCAGAATGATTAATAATATAAACAAACTCCTCGGGTGCGAGCCTAAAATTAATCGGAACACTGACACACCCGGCAGACGCCGTCGCAAACATGACTTCAACAAAAGCAAGATTATTTTTAAATATGATCCCTACCTTATCACCGATTTCTAGACCTTGCTGCTGGAGCCAGCCAGCCAAATGCAAAGTCTTCTTTTCCAGTTCAAGATAGGTAAGTCTTTCATCACCGTAAATGAATGCCTCTTGATTAGGTGTTTTATGGGCTGCCCTTCTGATTAATTCCCCTACTAATAGCTGCCGTGACATTTGTAAACTTGTTGTTGTCAATGTCCTTCACTCCTCTATAGTAAAAATTAACAACACCTGTTCTGAAAGCCCTTTCATTTGATGTTCCAATTTTAATGGGAGTCTATCTCTGAAGCTGTTAATAATTTTTGATAATTGATTTGATATACATGAGGTGTGGTACAGAAACTAGTACTTAATATATGTAGGCAAATTTAAAGCTAGGAGAGATTGTAGAATGAACAGTAGGTTTTATTTTCTTGTAGGGTGTCCCGCTGCAAGTATATGCGGCGGGAATAGGCATAGATGAGATTATTTTATCGAACAATAAACGTTACTAAGTTGTCGAAAAATTATAATAATTCAATAATATTATATATCCTTTTTTTACCTTTGTCTACTCGAAAGTCAAAAATTGAATTATTATTAAATGCCACTAAACTTCTTTTAAGCCAGAGTTGTTTAACCATCTCGCACCATCCACTGTAATGCATTCCCCATTAATGTACTCTGCCTCAGGTGATAACAAAAAGGCAAGCAACCAACCAATCTGGTAAACTTACCTTTTGCAAAACACCATTTTCTAATTTGGTTATGACATCATAATTTTGGGAATGACATTTTCCGACCAGCCCAATTCAACAGCGATTTTTTCACGATGATATTCAGGCGATCCAAGATGATTTTCTAAGGAACGGGCCCGCTTTAGGAATAGGTGGCAATCAAACTCCCAGGTAAAACCCATTCCCCCATGATTTTGAATATTTGCTCCAGCAGCTTTAATATAGGCTTCAGAAATAAAGGAACGGGCCATTGAAACAGCTTCCGATAATTCTTCTGCATTGTTTTCCGCTGCCCACGATGCGTAATAGGACAGGGAACGGGAGCTTTCAAGAGCCAGTTTCATATCCACAATCCGGTGTTTAACTGCTTGGAAACGCCCGATTGGCTGCCCAAATTGTTGGCGGGTCTTCGCATATTCCGTTGACATTTCCACAACACGCTCTATTCCTCCTACCATCGTGGATGCAAACGCAGCATTTAAATGGTTCAGACCCGTATCTAAGATAGACCATCCTTCGTTTTCCATGCCTAACAGCTGTGATTTCGGTACCTTTACATCATGAAAGGAAACATTGACCAGTTTTCTAGTCTCATCAATGCTTTGTAGTTCCTGCATGGTTAGGTTAGCCTGATTACAATCTACTAAAATCAAGGAAATTCCGTATTCACCTTGGGAAGTGCCGCCTGTTCGAACAGGAACTATAAGCGTATCAACAATGTCTGCATAAGGAACGAGTATTTTCTTACCTTGCAAGACATACTCATTGCCCCGTTGTTCGGCTTTTAGCTGGATGGCAGAAGGCGATAGCTCTCCGCTTTCTTCCAAAAGTGCCAGCGAAAACTTACGCTTTCCAGCGGCAATTTCAGGCAAATACTTCTCCTTCTGTTCCGCTGAACCGTAAGCTTCCAATAGCGGTACGGCAAAGGCCACTGTTTCAGGATAGGGACCCGGCACAACTGTACGGCCCATTTCTTCTAAAATTGGAACTAGTGATAGAGCACCAAGACCTAATCCTCCATAGGTTTCTGAGATATTAATCCCCATAAAACCAAGGCCGCCTAAACCGTTCCATAAATCTTCAGGCACCTGCTTTTTTCCATTCATATAATCTCGGGGTATCGCCAAATCCCCCTTCGATTCTAAAAAATGTCGAGTTGTTTCTTGAAACATTAATTGTTCTTCATTTAATGCGAAATCCATATAACCACCTCAATTTTTATTTTTTTATATAATGCTTGTAAGGTTTTAATATTTGATATCCTTTGGCAGACCTAGAATTCGTTCACCCACGATATTTTTTTGGATTTCAGATGTTCCGCCCTCAATGGTATAAGCAAATGACCGGAGGTATTCTTGCTGCCAATTTTGGTCGACGGACGCATCTTCCTTCCATAATGTAGCAGATGCACCTTGGAGGGACATCGCATACGCCAGCATTTCCTGTCCTAATTCACTGGAAGCAAGTTTATCCATCGAACCTTCAGGGCCAGGACGTCCTGTACGAATGGTGGTGGTTAAGTGGCGGTAGTAATTGAACAATAGAGCTTTTGTTTTTGTCCGGAAAATGGCAAGATTTTGCCGAACCAGCGGGTCAGCGGCGAGGGGGCGGCCATTCTTTTTCATTGATTTTGCCAATTCAACTAATTCCTCAAATTGTTTTTGCAGCCTGAATGTTTGTCTCGCTACACCTACACGCTCATGACTAAGTAAAATCAAAGAGACTTTCCAGCCTTGATTTACCTCGCCAACAATATCTGCATCATAGGCGATGGCATCATTGAAAAACATTTCATTAAAATCACGGCGATCATTAATTGAACGGATTGTCCGTGTTTCCACACCCTCCTGATGCATATCAACTAGAAAAGCTGTAATTCCTTCATGTTTTTTTCCGGTATTTTCAGTACGGGCCAGTAAAAAGCAGCGGTCAGCCAAATGAGCATAACTGGTCCAAATCTTTTGACCGTTAATAATCCATTTATCGCCTTTTTTAACGGCCCTTGTTTGAATCGCGGCGAGGTCGGAGCCTGCATTTGGCTCCGAGTAGCCTTGACACCAAATTTCTTCCCCATTTAATATTTTCTCGATATAACGCTCCTTCTGGTAATCGGTTCCAATTTGTAATAGAGTTGGGCCGACCATGGCTGTCCCTATAATATTTAACGCAGGCGGTGCTTTCACCCTTGCCATCTCCTGTTCGTAGATGACTTCCTCCATTAATGATGCACCTCTGCCACCGTATTCCTTTGGCCAGGAAATTCCGGCCCAGCCACCATCTGCCAGTTTTCGATACCAATCTCTCAAAAACGCCGCTTTTTGATTATCGTCCTCCGGAACGACTCGTCTTCCCTCAAGCCATCCTTCAGGAAGGTTTTCCTCCAGCCAAGCTCTCAGTTCTTTTTGAAACGCTAATTCTGATTCTGTGTACGCAAAATCCATTCCATTCAACCTCCATTTCAATTGGTTAATTATCAGGATATAATGATAAAAGTTTTTTTATATTATTTATTGATGTTTGAATGATGGCGACCGTTTTTCAATGAATGCTTGGACTCCTTCACGAACATCCTCGGTGCCGAATACTTCAGCAAAAAGTTCAGCCTCCAACTCTAATCCTTCATCAATGGAGGTATCGATTCCGTCATTTACAGCTTTCTTTATTCTGCTTATGGCCTGCAAGGAATAGCTGGCCATCTTTTTCGCCATGGAGATGGCTGTCTTCATCCCTTTCCCGCTTTCAACAACTTGATTAACCAATCCAATTTTAAGTGCTTCCTCCGCTGACAAAGGTTCTCCCAAAAACATTAATTCTTTTGCTTTGGAAGGTCCTATTAATCTAGGTAAACGCTGTGTTCCGCCGCCTCCCGGGAAAAGCCCTAATTTGACCTCAGGCAGTCCGATTTTTACATGCTCCTCAGCGATCCGAATATCACAGGTTAATGCCAATTCACAGCCGCCGCCAAAAGCCAGTCCATTTAGCAGCGCTATCGTAGGTTTCGGGATTCGCTCAATAAAGTTCAATACGTCATGCGATTCTAGATTGTTTTTCTTTAATAGCTCTTTTTCCAACCCAAGTGATTGAGGGAATTCCTTGATATCGGCACCCGCCATAAATGCCCTGCTTCCCGCACCTGTTAAAATAGCAGCAATCACTTCGGAATCCTCCGCAATGGCCGTGAAAACCTCACCTAACTCTCTTGTTACCTGCTTGCTTAATACATTCATCGGTGGATTATCAATGGTGACGATGGCGACTCCTTTTAATTTTTCAATATGCACTAATTTTGTCATTACAAAAACCTCCCTATTCTTTTATTAATTCAAGTATTTGATAGCGTTTTCATTTATACAAATAATAACAATTTTTATATTATTTTACAATTCATTTATTTTTTAAATTAAAGTTCATTTTTTGCAGAATGATTCTTCTTTTCAATATATATCTTTCATTTCGAAGTTTTAGTATAATAATTAAATAGGTTGATTTTTTAGAATAATTAATATACTATTTAAACTAATAGTAAAAAAATAAACTACAATTTAAATAAATAATTTTTATTGTCAACCATAAAAAAGGAGGGAAGTGAGTTATATGTCTTCATTTAGGGAACAAAAAATAGCAAAGAAAAAGAGGGAAATCCTTCGTTCTGCAGCAGCCGTTCTTGCTGAAAAAGGATACCACGGAACCACTATGGAGGAAATAGCCGCCCAGCTATTAATGACCAAGGGCTCCATGTATTACTATTTTAAGAACAAGGATGATATTTTATATCACTGCCATCAGATGATCATGGAACTATGTCTCGAAAAAATCGAGGAAGTCGTAAACAGTGATTTAAACCCAATCGAAAAGCTTGAAAGTGCCATTAAAGCACATATCCTGCTTTCCATAAAAGAAAAATCAATGTTTATGATTATGGATAAGCCATATCAAAAATTTACTGATGATCAGTTGAACGAAGTTCTTGATGCAAGAAGAAACTATTCCCATTATTTTGACAAAATTTTAAAAGAGGGTATTGAGAAGCAAGTATTTGAAATTGATGATACAAAAATGGTTCGGATGATTATTCTTAGTGCAATAAACTATATTCAACAATGGTACAACCATGATGGCCCGCAAACAGGCGACGAAATTGCAGAATCCTATGCTGCGAATCTTCTAAAAATGGTTGTTAAGAACCGTTAACCTTCTGACGCCCTCCCTTTGTAAAAAAAGGAGGGTGTTTACGTTCTGGCCAATAAATTGGCAGCGGGTACTTTTACGTCCTCAAAAATGAGCACAACCCAACCTTGGCATGCAATATAATAGGAAATTTGTTTACTTATAATTGCGCATTACTTTAAAAGTTCCGGTAGACTTTGCAAAAACATTGCCGCTATCGTCTTCGATTGTTGCTTCTGCTGTTACAATACTCCTGCCCATCTGGATAATCTTTGCTTTTGCATAAATCGTTTCCCCATTTTGAACGGGTGCAAAGTAATTAATACTCATGTTTATCGTAACAATTGGCTGTTTCACCAATGATCGGGTTGTAGCCCCCATCACTGAGTCAAGAAGAGTAAAATACACTCCTCCATGAATGCCCTGATTGACATTTAAATGCGATGGTCCTGTTTCAAGAGCATAAACCACTTTTCCTTCCTCAAATTCTACTATTTTAATCCCAATTAAATTGTTGAATGAACTGCTCTCATAAATTTTTCGAAGTTCTTCCATTGAAGATTCTACTACCAATATTTTTCACCTCTATTAATTTATTAGGATGGTAAACAACTACGTTTCTTCCATCCTAAATGACTAAATCTTTTATACCCTTGTCTACTTTATATACTTTATTTTATATATAAAAATTGTTTTCTTCAACAAAAAGGGCAAATAATTCAAACAATTTAATTTATTTTCAAAAAAAATATTGATTTACTGTTTTTAGTGTAGTACCATATGTTTAACTTAAAATCTGAATATTAGTAATTGTCTATGAAAAGGAGTTTGATTATTCTTTCCTTATAGAGAGCCTGTGGTTGGTGCAAACAGGCAGGAGAAATAATCTGTCTCGCCTTGGAGACTTTCTTCTGAATTAACAGTAGGAAGAACGGGCTGCAAACCGTTATGCATTTGTTTAAGTAATACCTTTACTTACCGAGGCTGTTTTCCGCAAGGGATCAGCGAATGAGGGTGGAACCGCGCGGATTGCGCCCCTCAGGTCAAGTGAAGGTATTTTTATTTTTATTAGGAGGGATTAATCATGGCAAAGAGGGTTTATTTTTTTGATACCACATTAAGAGACGGAGAACAAACACCTGGAGTCAGCTTTAATTTGGATGAAAAAGTGGAGATTGCCCTAAGGTTAGAAAATTTAGGGATTGATATTATTGAAGCAGGATTTGCTAATGCCTCACCCGGTGATGCCGAGGCAATCAGGGCGGTTGCCAAAGCCGTTTCGGGGCCAATGGTGGTCAGCCTTGCACGCACCAATAAGGATGATATTGATGCTGTTATTAACACCTTGGGGGATATTGACAATACGGGCATACACATCTTTATCGCTACCTCCCCTATCCACCGCGAGCGTAAATTAGGTATGACTAAAGAACAAGTTTTGGAAAAAGCGGTCGAAAGCGTATCCTATGCCGCAAAATATTTTAAACATATCGAATTTTCCTGTGAAGACGCAACACGTACCGAGCTTGAATTCCTTTCTGAGGTAGCTGAAAAGGTCATAGAGGCAGGAGCAACTGTCTTAAATTTTCCTGATACTGTCGGTTATACAACTCCAGAGGAATACACGAAGCTTTTTCAATACGTCCTCGAAAACACTAAGGGAATTGAAAAGGTACGGCTGAGCTGTCATTGCCATGATGACCTTGGGATGGCACTTAGTAATAGCATTGCAGCCATCCAGGCAGGGGCAGTTCAGGTGGAAGGCTGTATTAATGGAATCGGGGAGAGGGCTGGAAACGTGGCCCTTGAAGAAGTGGCAGCACTTTTAGAAACACGGAAGGATTTCTTCAACATCCAGACAGGTATCAAGCTGAAAGAAATCGCCAAAACGAGCAAGCTTATCAGCAGGCTGACAGGGATTGCCATTCCTCCGAATAAAGCGGTAATTGGCGGAAATGCTTTCTCCCATTCTTCCGGGATCCATCAGGATGGCGTGATTAAAGATAAATCAACCTACGAAATCATGACGCCGGAAAGTATTGGTTTTAATGAAACAAAATTAGTTCTTGGCAAGCTATCAGGAAGAAATGCGCTTAAAAAGAGATATGAAGAACTCGGCTATTCGGTAAACGAAACTCAATTAAAAGAAATTTTCAAAAAATACAAGGAATTGGCAGATCGGAAAAAGGATATTTTTGATGAAGATATTATCGCCCTATTGGAAACCCAGCCAAAAAATGCAGCTCCTTCTTCCTTTACGTTTAATGACTTTAGCTTACAGATCCTAAATCATAACCAATATCGTGCTTTTGTCAACATTAGCGGAGCTGAAAATACCGATATCGAAGGAATTGGAGATGGAAATGGACCGATTGATGCTATCTACAAAGGAATCGATTCAGCGCTTGGCCTTGAGCTTGAGTTAATTGACTATAAAATCAATTCTATATCAAAGGGAAAAGACTCAATTGGAGAGGTCTTTGTTAAAGTCCGGAACAATGATAAAATGGTTTCAGGAAGAGCGATTAACGTGGATATTATTGTAGCCAGCGCCAATGCCTATATAGATGCTATTAACCGATTAAAGGCTGCAAATGTAAAAACACTAATATAAATGAAAATTCCCCCTTGAAAACCTTCCTTCAAGGGGGAATTTATTTTTAGAGCTAGTTTTTTAAGTGTTTTTATTTAACTTTAATAGGTACAATCTTACCATTTTCAACCGCTGCAACTTCTAAATCACCATCGAAGCCGCCACCTTCAAATTTGTTGAAGATATAAACTTTTGCTTTTTCAGGAACATTCTCTACACCTTTTTGCATAGCAGCTTGAATCTTTTCTGCGTCATCAACAGAACCTGCAGCCTTCATTGCTTCCGCAAAGATATACATGGCAATATAGTTCAAACCTGCTTCAGAACCAGGGACTTCCTTATACTTGTCTTGATACTTCTTGACAAAATCAGGAATAACTGGGCTGATTTTGGACTCAGACAATGGCATAACGCCGATTGCACCATTAAGCATATCATAGGAACCTGTTACCTTCTTCATTTCATCCAGTTTGGCTTGGTCCATAACGATGAACCCGCCCTTAAAGCCAAGCTCACGAGCCTGCTTAATAACTTTTGCAGTTGGTTCAGAAGGACCACCGACAAATAGAACATCTGGCTTTTCTTTCAATGCATTCGTTACAACTGTAAAGAAGTCTGTTTCTTTTGCAAAGTCAATGGCAGATTCGAAAACAACCTTGCCGCCTTGTTTTTCCCAATATGGCTTTAGCTTTTCAGACCAATCCTTGCCGTACTGAGAAGAGGTTGGAAGGAATGCAATCTTCTTACCAAACTTCTCCATTTCATATTCAGTAAATGGCTTTAAATATCCATCGTAACGTGGAGGAATACGAACAGTCAGCTTATTGCCAACTTCAGATACTTTCGGTTCGCTTGTATAAGCACCAATAAGGAATTTATCCTGCTGATTGAAAACCTGCATTGCAAAAACGCCGCCGCTGTGTGGAGTGAAGATGATTGGCGTCTTGTTTTCCTGAAGCAATCTCTTTGCGTTTGCACCTGTTTCGTTTGGAAGGTATTTATCGTCAAGTGAGACAATATTAAACTTGTACTTTTTGCCGCTAACTTCGATACCGCCAGCACCGTTAATTTCTTCAACAGCCATTTTGACCCCGTTCAATGTACGCTCACCATAGAACGCAGCAGGTCCGCTTAATGGCCCAGAGTAACCGATGTTAACCGTTCCAGCATCTCCTGATTTGCTATCTCCGCCGCCACTTGAAGGCTTTGTATTAGCAGTTTTATCACTTGTGCTGTTACATGCAGCAAGACTAAATACCATTACTAAGGTAAAAATAATCATAAATACCGATTTCATTCTTTTCATTGGTTTTCCCCCTAAATTTTTTTAAAATGTTTGGTAAGAAAATATTTCGTATTGCCGACAACCACCCCCTTCAAAAAGGAATGCAGTTATTGCTAAGGGTCGAACGTTTGAACCTTTCAGTCCAAGACCGCTTGACCCGCTTTCTTATGCACCGATGTAGGCCTTTCTCACCTCATCATTAGCAAATAATTCTGCAGACGTACCTTTAAGGACAATTGTTCCGTTTTCGAACACGTAGCCTTTATCCGCGATTTTTAACGCTGCATTGGCATTTTGTTCGGCTAATAGAATGGTTGTTCCCTCTTTGTTAATTTTTTGGATTACCTCAAACATTTGTTCAACGACTAATGGAGCTAGTCCAATTGAAGGCTCGTCCAATAACATTAGCTTCGGCTTTGACATGAGTGCTCTGCCGATGGCCACCATTTGCTGCTGTCCTCCGCTTAAAGAACCGGCTGGATCGTGGCGCTTGTCCTTTAAAATCGGGAACAATTCATACACATGCTCGAGCGAGTGTTTGATTTGGTCCTTCTTCCGCCGATGGACATAAGCACCCATTTTTAGGTTCTCTTCCACAGACATGGCATGAAATAGCTTTCTTCCTTCCGGGCACTGGCCAATTCCCCATTCCACGATTTTGTCAGCAGAAGACTTATTTAAATTCTTTCCTTCAAAAGTAATCCCACCTACTGATGGTTTGTTAAGGCCGCTTATCGCCCGGAATGTTGTACTTTTACCGGCACCATTTGAGCCTAGTAACACGACAATCTCTCCCGCATTTACCTCAATATTGATGTCATGAACGGCAGTAAAGCTTCCGTATTTGACAGAGACATTATCAAGTTTAAGCACTGGCACTCCCCCCCAAATAAGCCTTAATGACCGTATCGTTATTACGAATTTCTTCCGGTGTTCCTTCAGCAATTTTTTCGCCATAACTTAGAACCATAATTTTATGGGCTATTCTCATGATCATTTGCATTTTATGCTCAATCAGGCAGACCGTAATTCCTTTCCCCACCATCTTCTGCATTAATTCGGCCAGACCATCTGTTTCGCTGGGATTAACCCCGCCGGCTGGCTCGTCAAGGAAGACGATTTCCGGGTCAGTGGCAAGAGCTAGCGCGAAGGCTGTCCTTTTCTTCTCTTCCTGCGTTAAACCGCCGGCCAGTTTGCCTGCTAAATGCTCTAAGCCAACGAATTCAAGTACTTCCATCGCTTTTTCCCGACATTGTTGCTCTTCTCTCTTAAGCCTTGGGGTTCTCAAAATAGCATCAAAGAGAGTTGATTTTGTACGCAAACGATGACCGACAATAACATTGTCCAATACAGTCGCCTGCTCAAATAGATTGGTTGTTTGAAACGTCCGTGCAACCCCAAGCTCAGCAATTTTATTAGAGGGCAGTTTGGTAATATCCTGCCCTTTGAAAATGACCTGGCCTGAGCTTGGACCATAAAAGCCGCTTATTAGGTTGAAAAAAGTGGACTTTCCTGCACCATTGGGACCAATGATGGCATTGATTTTTCCTTTTTCAATCGAAAAGTCGACATTGTTGACTGCCACGTTGCCGCCAAATTTCTTTGTCAGGTTTTTAGTCTCTAAATAACTCATGCCTACCCCTCCTTCACTTGATTTTCAGGACGCAATTCACTTTGGATATACGAATCCTTCCTGACAGCCTGCTGCTTTTCTTTCTTGGCCATTCGCTTTCGGTACACGTCTGTGACGCCACCTACGATTCCGCGCGGATAAAAAATTACTAGGATCGTTAATAGTGGTCCGAAAATAAGCATGCGGTACTGCTGAAAATCTTGAAGCAGCTGAGAAAGCCACATGACAAGCATAGTCCCAATCAGTGGACCGGTAAGTGTTCCGATACCGCCAACAACCAGGTAAGTCAGCAAATCAAAGATAATCGCAATGTTTCCAATATCTGGGCCGATAAAGCGTACAAATGATGCATACAAAGCACCGGAAAGGCCTGCAAAAAATGTTGATAATACAAAAACTGTTAATTTATTTCTTCCAGTTGCAATCCCAATAGTTTGTGCTAAGTCTTCACTATTTCGAATCGCAATGTACGATCTTCCGGTAAGTGAATGAATAATTCGGTACATAAGCAAAATGACAAGGAGAAGGAAAAATAAAACTAGATAATAATGTGATTTTTCCGTCTCAAATGTAATAGGACCAAAGCCTTGAGGTGCTGGAATCCCAATCAGGCCACGAACACCTTCTGTTAAACTTTCCCATTTATCTATCACGAGATAAATAATATAACCTAAGCACATCGTGTAGATAGCGAAAAAGTGCTCACTCGTTCTTAGTGCAATCAAACCTACTAATAATCCTATTAAACAAGTAATCACCAGCGATAAGACAAATGCTAGCCAGAAACTCAAATGGGCTTTTACAGTTAAAATCCCTAAACCGTAAGCACCAATTGCGAAGAACCCTGCATGTGCCAATGAAAGATAACCGGTATAGCCTGCGAGCAGGTTAAGTCCATAAACCCCAATCATCCAAATAAACGCCAAAGTCATTACGTGGATCAAATAAGTATTTGTTGTTATTAATGGAAACCCAATAGCGACCAATACTAAGAGAATGATGATATTTCGTTTGTTCAATACCGCTGACATTAATGTCCCCCCTTTGAAAACAATCCGGTTGGTTTAACCGTAAGAATAATAACCAGGATAAAAAAGGCAATAATGTCCTTATAGTCATTTGAAATGTAGGTCGCTCCCAAGCTTTCGCTGAAGCCGATAATATAACCGCCGACGATTGCTCCTGGGATACTGCCCATTCCACCAAGAATAATGATAACAAACGCTTTTAATATAACTAACTGTCCCATTCCTGGGAATACTAGATTGATAGGTGCCGAAATAGATGCAGCGATGGCTGCCAGTCCACCAGAAATCATAAAGGTCAGCATCGCAACCCGGGTTGTATTGATCCCCACCAGGTTTGCCCCTTCACGGTTCTGCGACATCGCAATGATGGTGGAACCGGTATAGGTCTTTCTTAAGAAGAAATTTAATAGAATCATAACGATGACTGCAGCTACTACAATAAGAATTCTTTGCATTGTCAACGTTAATCCAAAAATCTCAACGACGTTTCCATATGGTGTTGGCATGCTCTGGTATTCAGCTCCCCAATAATATTGAGCGAAAGCTTCCAGGAATAAGAGGATACCAATGGCGGCAATTTTATCTTGGATTGGCGGCGATTCCCGTAACGGGTGAAAAACCAACCTTTCCATTAAAACACCAAGAAGACCAACAACGATGATTGAAACAAAAATCGCTATCCAGTAGTGAAGTCCAAATTTGGTCATCATGGTCAGCGTTATGTATCCGCCCATCATGTATAGTGCACCATGAGCAAAGTTTGGAATGTGCAAAATTCCATAAACTAGGGTTAAGCCCAAAGCTACCAGTGCGTAAACACTCCCTATGGTTAAACCGTTAAACAACTGCTGAATAAGAATATCCATTGCTCTCCTCCTTTGTATTAGTTAGTATTATTTTTTCAAGAGGGGCCTTCCGCAATTTCAGCCCTCTTGATCATAAACGT
Organism: Neobacillus sp. PVCKKU3; assembly: GCF_058323225.1. Taxonomy (NCBI): domain Bacteria; kingdom Bacillati; phylum Bacillota; class Bacilli; order Caryophanales; family Bacillaceae; genus Neobacillus; species Neobacillus sp. PVCKKU3. The sequence goes on along the minus strand of NZ_JBLVQN010000023.1, from coordinate 22,919 downwards.
TTAATGGACCTGATTCTGAACCTTTTCATTTTCTTCCTCCTGAAGGGTGCGCCAGAGAATTTTGCCGCTGGAGGTCATTGGAAACACCTCTCTGAACTCAACCATGCGTGGATATTTATAGGCGGCCATGTGATGCTTGGACCACTCGATAATTTCATCCTCGCTGACTTTGCCTTCATACCCTTCATTTAAGATGACAAAGGCTTTTACGTTTTCCCCTCTTCTAGGATCTGGTACTCCCACGACGCAAGCTTGCTGAATAGCAGGGTGCTTGTAAAGGTATGACTCGACTTCAGTTGGCCATACCTTGAATCCGGAGGCATTAATCATGCGTTTAACACGATCGACCATAAAGAAATATCCATCTTCATCAAAACGGCCAATATCCCCAGTTCGGAAAAACCTTTTCCCATCAATCTCAAGATATGCTTCCCGATTTTCGTCATCGCGGTTATAGTAGCCAACCATTACCTGCGGTCCATTGACAATAATTTCACCGACTTCACCGACACCGAGTTCCTTTCCCGTCGACGGCTCAATTATTCTAGCATCGACATCAAAGGAAGGGATCCCAAGACATTGCATTTTTGGCCGATTCGGCGGATTGAAATGGGTCTGGGCAATCGTTTCTGAAAGTCCGTAGCCTTCGACAAATCGCAATCCCGTCAGGTTAAATAATTTTTCACCAACCGCTTCTGGAAGAGCTGCTCCTCCACCAGCAAGATAGGTTAAGGAAGCAATGTCCTCCACCTTCAGATTCGGATTGGCAAGAAAATCAACAATCATAGTGGCGATTGTGACCCAATGGGTGCAGCCTAAGCTCTTTATTAGTTCCACTGCCGCATCCCGATTCCACCTCGTCATAATGACCATCATACTGCCGCTGAAAATTGGCATGTGCATGCTGTGCACCATACCCGTCACATGGAAAAGCGGCAAGGTCATCAAATGGATGGCATTTGGTGTTGTAGAGGACCAGTGGTAGCAGCCTACAGTATTCGCATTGACTGACCGGTTAGTATGCATACAACCTTTTGGAAGACCTGTTGTCCCTGATGTATAGGGCATAACAGCCAAATCATCACCTTTTGCCGTATGTTCTGATGGAGTGAGATTTGCCTGAATCGCATCAACCCAGTTGTAATGATTAGGATTGTTTACCACTAATCTTGTAGCCTCCACCTCTTTTGGAAGCATTTTTTCAAAGCCTTCACCTATATAATCTGAATAGGCTGCAAGGAGCAGGTGCTCCAAGGAGGTTTTTCCTAATAGAGGCTGAACTCGGTCTAAGAGTTCTTGTCCGGCGATTGCTGTTTTAATTCCGCAGTCGCGAATGTAAAATTCCAGTTCATCCGCAACTAGCATTGGGTTAATTGGGACTACAACAGCGTTGGCCCTTAGAATAGCGTAGAAACCAATCACAAATTGCGGGGAATTTTGCATAAAGAGCAGGACTTTGTCCCCTTTTTTTACGTCTAACTTATGCTCTAAGTATCCGGCCAGGGCATTTACTTCTTCATCCAATTGCTGGTAAGTCAATTTATTCCCATAGTAGAAGATAGCATCCTGGTCAGGATAACGGCTTGCACTTACTCTAAGATTGTCATAGAGTGAAGTGGCAGGGACATTCAATGATTTTGGGATATTTGGCCAATGTTGATAATGAAGAGTTAACAATCTCGATCTCTCCTTTTTGCAAGAATGCTAGATGTTAGGTGTGTAAACGCTGTCATTGCTGATTCCGTTTAAAATAAGGTCAAGAAATATATCCGCAACCTTTTCTTCAGGAACTTCTCCCTCCGGGTTGAACCAATAATAGCTCCAGTTGGTCATGCCAAGGATAGCCATTGTTATTATATCGGCGCGGCCCTTTTGGAGGATTCCTTGTGTAATACCTTCTTCAATTAATTTTTGGACATTATGACGAAATGCGCTTCGTTTTTCCTTGATTTCCAGGAAATTATTTCTGCTTAAATGCCGCATTTCTCTGGTAAATATCCGGGCACTTCTCAGTTCGATTCTAATGGTGCTAATCTGCATTAAGATAATCTCATGCAGTTTTTTGGCAAAATCGTACGAAGAATTATTCATAATTTCTTCCTGCTGTTTGATTATTGACTCAATATACAACAGGTGAATTTCCTTTAACAATTCCTCTTTACTGCTGAAATAATAATAAAATGTACCCTTTGTTACACCCAGCTCCTGGACAATATCCTGTACTGAAGTTGACTTAAACCCGTTTTTATCGAATAGTAAAATCCCCGTCTCCATAATCTTTCGCTTCATCGGTTTATCCTTTCAGCATTAAAACCAAAGTGCTGCTGTAGTGGAATGTGGTAGGTGGCGTCTGACACCAAGATTGACTCTTCCCCTTTCAATAAGGCGTTTGGTCAAGTTTGGTGCCTGACACCTAGATGAGTACCACCACAGTCAGTACCTTGTTTTTATTCGCTCTCGATGATTGTTGCGATTCCTTGGCCGCCGCCAATGCAGGCGGTGATAAGGGCATATCTTCCGCCGGTGCGTTTTAGTTCGTAGCAGGCTTTGGTGACGAGGATGGCACCTGTTGCTCCCAGCGGGTGGCCATGGGCGATGGCCCCTCCGTTAACATTGACTTTTTCCATATTCATTTCAAGCTCGCGGTTGCAAGCAATTACTTGAGCAGCAAAAGCTTCATTGATTTCGATTAAGTCCATGTCTTCTATGGATAATCCTGATTTTTCAAGAACCTTTCTAACAGCCGGAACAGGGCCGATTCCCATGATATTCGGGTCAACACCGGCGACAGCATAGTGACGGATAACTGCTAGTGGAGTTAAATTTAATTCCTCTGCTTTTTCCCGTGACATGATAACTAGAGCCGATGCAGCATCATTTAGGCCTGAGCTGCTGCCTGCTGTAACTGTTCCATCCTGTAGGAATGCTGGCGGAAGCTTTGCCAAACCCTCAATGGTCGTTTCCGGCCTTGGATGCTCATCACAATTGAAAACAATCGGCTCACCTTTTCTAACAGGTATAGTGATAGGAACGATTTGCTCATCAAAGCGTCCTTCTTCCATAGCAGCTTTCATACGCTGCTGGCTTTGGAGCGCGAATGCGTCCTGCTCTTCCCGCGTAATATTGTATTTTTTCACGAGATTTTCGGCCGTAATCCCCATTGGCGGATCGCCTATCTCTTTAGGAGAGAGCTGCGATTTCCGGAAACTTGGAGGATTTGCACCATACGGCTTTTCCGGCCGGTCCATCAAGTAAGGAGCACGGCTCATACTTTCTGTTCCGCCGGCAATATAGATATCTCCATCCCCAGCTTTAATTGCCTGGGCTGCTAGATTAATAGCATTAATTCCAGACCCACACTGTCTATCGACTGTCACGCCCGGTATTTCGATGGACAGTCCCGTCTGCAATGCTGTTAATCTTGCAATATTTCCACCGCCTGATAAAACATTTCCCAAAAAAACATCGTCTATCATATCAGGCGTGATATTTGCCCTTTTAACTGCTTCTTTAATTACTTCAGCTCCAAAAACATGTGCTGGAACGCTGGCTAGTGCGCCTCCCTGTCTGCCAATAGCAGTTCTAACTGCCGAAACAATGACAGCATCTCTTTTCATTAAGCAAATCCCCTCCTGCTTTTTTATATTTGCGATTCTATTGATTTCTTACATTACATGTGAGCCGCCGTCTACAACAACGATATCCCCGGTTACAAAGTCCGAAGCTCGTGATGCCAGGAACAACGCTACACCTTTCATATCTGTGTCAGTCCCAAACTTACGTAATGGAGTGCCTTCTAAGATGGCTTCACCGCCAGCATCAAGCAGCCCTTTTGACATTTTTGTTGGGAAGAATCCTGGTGCAATTGCATTAACATAAATACCATGTTGGCCCCATTTCACAGCCAAGTCCTTTGTGAAAGTAACCACAGCCCCTTTGCTGGCATTATAACCAATCGCATTCATGTATTTTGGGTTCGAACCCTGCAGCCCAGCGACAGAAGCAATATTAATGATTTTGCCGCCCTTTTGTTCGATCATCACTCTTCCGACTGCCTGGGACATTAAGAAGGTTCCGGTAACATTCGTATTCATTACCTTATTCCAAGCCTCAAGCGGCATTTCCTCGACAGGCGCTCCCCAAGATGCACCGCTGTTGTTGACAAGAATGTCAATGCGTCCGAATTTTTCCATTGTTCGTTCCACAACGTTTCTAACATCTTCAGGATTGGAGACATCACATTTTAATGCTAGACTCTCGACTCCAATCTTTTTTAAGCCTTCACTTACTTCCTCACAGGCCTCAAGTTTACGGGAACAGACCACTACATTGGCGCCTGCCTCCGCAAAGCCTTCAGCAATTTGCTGGCCAAGACCTCGGCCACCGCCTGTTACAATGGCGACTTTACCTGTTAAATCAAAAAGCTCTTTAACATGCATCTATTTTTTCCTCCTAATACGATTAACGGTATTTTTTCAATTCATAGCGGGCAATCGCACGCTTATGCACTTCATCCGGACCATCAGCTAGTCTTAGTGTACGGATATTTGCCCAACTTGCGGCAAGAGGAGTGTCCTGGCTAACACCGGCGGCACCAAATGCCTGAATGGCACGGTCAATTATCTTTAATGCCATGTTAGGTGCAACCACTTTAATCATGGCAATTTCGCCTTTTGCCTCTTTATTTCCAACCGTATCCATCATGTAGGCCGCTTTCAATGTAAGTAAACGAGCCTGCTCTATTTCAATTCTTGCTTCAGCAATCCATTCCTGAACAACGCCTTGCTCGGCAATTTTCTTACCGAATGCAGTCCGTTCCTGTACGCGCTTGCATAACAGTTCAAGTGCCCGTTCAGCCGCACCGATGGTTCTCATGCAGTGATGAATTCTTCCTGGTCCTAGACGTCCCTGTGCAATTGCGAAACCTTTTCCTTCGCCCCAAAGCATATTTGAAGCCGGCACGCGAACATTGTTGTATTCAATTTCAGCATGGCCATGCGGTGCATGATCAAAGCCAAATACTGTCGTAACACGTTTGATTGTAACTCCAGGAGCATCAAGCGGTACTAGAATCATCGATTGCTGCTCATGTTTTGGTGCATCAGGATCATTTTTACCCATAACAATCGCAATCTTACAGCGAGGGTCTCCAGCTCCCGATGACCACCATTTTGTTCCATTGATGACGTATTCATCGCCATCACGGACAATGCTTGCTTGAATATTAGTAGCATCGGATGAAGCAACATCCGGCTCAGTCATTGAGAAACAGGAGCGAATTTCGCCATTTAATAACGGCTTCAGCCATTTTTCTTTATCTTCTTCAGTCCCGTAACGGACCAATACTTCCATATTTCCGGTATCAGGCGCAGCGCAGTTAAACACTTCTGGTGCAAAATGGACACGTCCCATGATTTCGCAAAGCGGTGCATATTCAAGGTTTGTTAAACCGGCACCATATTCACTCTCAGGTAAAAATAAGTTCCATAGACCAGCTTGCTTTGCCTTTTCTTTTAATTCTTCCATGATCGGCGGGATCTTTGAAAATGGATCGTTTTTATCAATTTGATCATGATAGAGCTTTTCATTTGGATAAATATACTCTTCCATAAATTCAGTAAGTTTTTTTTGCAATTCTACTACCTTATCGGAATAACTAAAATTCATCCTTACCACTCCTCTTTTTTCTACATACTAACTAGTTGGTATGTCGAATAACCTAATATTATTAAAAATTTTTCGAATATTCAATTCGATATTTTCGACAATTTTCTCATCGTTATAGTAGAATCATATTTTTTGAATATTTTTTAGGGGCATCTTTTCAAATTGCTATAAAATGCCGTAATTTAGCTGATTTATAATAGATCAGCATGGAAACACAGTGATAGAAATTTCTATATTAATCTACTTATTTTAGTCGAAATTTTTTGAAAATAATATTTAGAAATTTCTTCTCTATGCATTTCTGACTATCTTATAGGTACCGGTTCCTTTGGCAATTAATGTTGCATTCTCGTCAATAATTTCCGCTTCCAGCACAGCCATTTTATAGCCCTTTTGGAGAAGTTTAGCCCTTGCAAAAAGATGGCCGGTATTTGCTGGAGCAAAATAGTGAACATCCAGATTCATAGCTGTAACCGGGCATTGATATAGGGAACGGAGAGCAACTGATTGCACCGTATCAAGCATCGAGGCGTGAACTCCTCCATGCAGGCTTTTATTCGTATTTAGCAGTTCGGTTTTTATTGAAAGCTTTAGCAAAATCTCCTCCTCTGAGGAATTTACGAGTTCAAATCCGATATGCTTGAAAAATGGATTCCTTTCCATCATTTCATATATCTCCCAATCCAATCGGGACACCCTATCACCACCTTTCAATTTCTTCATTGTTTAATAGGACTTGCCTTGAACATGCCTATAGCCTTGGCAGCAACAGCACCATCCTGCCCATAAACGATTCCCTCGGCTGTTATGACTTTTTCCTCGATATTCAGTATATTTGTTTTCGCATGATAGTTTTCTTTCGGTCTTAGGTCAAAAAAGGACACGTTAAGGTTAATCGTCGTTGCAAACGAATTTGTTTCCAGGGAGGCAGTCGCCCCCATGGAAATATCCAGCATTGTGGAAAAAACGCCCGGATGGACAGTGCCATCATCCTGCAGCAAAATAGTCTGAAGCGGCAAATCAAGATGAAACGTGTCGGTTTTAGTACTGTTAAAACCCAAGTATTCAAAAAATGTTGATCTCGTAACTGGTAATTTCACATTTCCTGCCCTTTCCTATTGATTTACTGCTTCAACTAGGATTGCCATTCCTTGACCGCCGCCAACACAAAGAGTGGCAATTCCGTATTTTTCACCACGGCGTTTTAATTCATAAATCAGAGTCGTCATAATCTTCGCACCCGTGGCACCAAGCGGATGTCCCAAAGCAATTGCACCGCCGTTGACATTCACTCGGGACGAATCTAAGTTTAACTCACGAATAACAGCAAGTGATTGCGAAGCGAACGCTTCATTCAGTTCGATTAAACTAATCTCGTCAAGCGTTAAGCCTGTACGTTCAAGGAGTTTTTTCACTGCTGGAACCGGGCCAATGCCCATAACTTCAGGTGATACACCAACAGCTGTCCAATCGACAATTCGCGCCATCGGTTTTAAGCCTAATTTCTCGGCATGGCTGCCTGATGTTAATACAAGCGCAGCTGCCCCGTCATTCCGCCCGCAGGCATTACCAGCCGTAACCGTGCCATTTTGTTTAAACGCCGGCTTTAGGCGGCTTAATGCCTCGATGGTTGTATCAGGTCTTGGATGTTCGTCCTCCGTAAACCAAACGGACCCTTTTTTCCCTTTAACTTCTACAGGGACAATTTCGTCCGCAAAGCGTTTCTCACTAATGGCAGCTGCTGCTCTACGCTGACTTTCTAGCGCAAATGCATCCTGGTCCTCGCGAGAAATCGAAAATCTTTCAGCGACATTTTCTGCCGTTATTCCCATTCCAAGCCCGCTGCCGTATGTTTCCTGAGGCTGTTGGCCAGCCTCGGCATTGGAATCAACCAGCTTTGGATTGTCACCGCCAAAACGGGAGTTTCTTAGGTAAACAGGAGCATTACTGAGGCTTTCAGTTCCCCCAGCGACTACAATATCTGCTTGACCAAATGCAATTTGCTGCGCCCCTGAAGCAACTGCCTGCATTCCTGAGGCACACAAACGGTTAATCGTAAATGCCGGAGCTGTTTCCGGAACCCCAGCCCGAAGCGCAGCGACTCTTGCTACATTGGAGGATTCTGTCGTTTGTCTAACCTCTCCTAAAATCACTTCATCAACTTGCTCAGGCGTAATACCGGCGCGATCAATAGCCTCTTTAATCGCAACCGCTGCCAACTGCCCGGAATTAAGACTTTTTAATGTGCCGCCATATCTCCCTACTGGTGTTCTTACTGCACTTAATATGACAATATCATTTTGCATTTTAAATCACCTGTCCCTAGATTAATAGTTTAGCTGTATTCCTTCTCTAACTGAGCAGCAATAATGTTTTTCTGAATCTCTGAAGTTCCTTCATAGATTCTTGTGATTCGCGCATCACGATAAAAGCGTTCAATCGGATAGTCTGCAATATACCCAATTCCTCCATGGATCTGAACGGCCTTATCAGCAACACGATTGTATACCTCGGAACCGTATAGCTTCAGCATCGCTGCTTCTTTGATGACCTTCATTCCCTGATCAACCATCCAGGCAACGCGATACGTAAACGAACGCAGTGCTTCGATATCTACGGCCATCTCGGAAAGCATATGACTGACAGCCTGGTTCCTAATGATTGGTTTACCAAATTGAATTCTCTCAAGCGCATATCGCGTTGACATGTCGAGAAGCTTTTGGCAGGAGCCCAAATTCCGGGAAGCCAAACCAGCACGTCCGTTGGCAAGAATTTTCAAGGCATTCATATAGCCCTGCCCTTCTTCACCAAGCACATTTTCCACTGGAACCTCGCAATCTTCAAAAATCAATTCTGCTGAATGAGATCCTCTTAAGCCCATTTTTTTCTCAACGGCCCCCACCCTGAAGCCGGGGAAATCCTTTTCAACAATGAACGAGGTTATGCCCTTGGCCCCTTTAGACGGGTCGGTCACAGCCATCACAGTAAAAACGCTGGCCTCAGTAGCATTGGTAATATAATGCTTCAAGCCGTTTAGGATAAATTTATCGCCCTTGCGAACAGCGGTTGTTTTCAAATTAGCAGCATTGGACCCCGCTTCAGGTTCGGTTAAGGCAAATGCGCCAATTTTTTCACCGCTTGCCATTTCCGGCAAATACTTACGCTTTTGCTGCTCATTTCCCATTTCAACAATCCCGACCGAACCGATGCCAGTATGAGCGCCAATTAACGTGGTATAGCCATTATGTGTCTGCCCGATTTCTTCGTATAGGGCACATTTGCCGACCATCCCAATTCCAAGCCCGCCATATTCCTCAGGAATACTTAAACCGAAAAGCCCCATCTCTTTTGACATATTGATAATTCTTTCCGGAATTTGGTTTTCCTCTTCAATTTGCATCGCAACCGCTTCGACTTCGGTTTGAATAAATTCTCTTACATTCTTTTTTAAAAAAAGAATATCCTCATCCAGTTCAAAGTTCATGACTAGATCCCTCCGTTATGCTTTAAGCCTTTTTTGCTTCTTCTTCTACAAGGATTCTTTTTAAGAGCTTTCCTACTGTGTTTCGAGGCAGGGATTCTCTTATTTCGAATTGTTTCGGTACTTTGTAGCGGGTCAGGTTTTGGTAGCAATGTTCCTTTAATTCTTGAATATTGATTTCTTTACCGGCTTTTGGAACAATATAGGCCTTGACGATTTCGCCGGCTTCCTTATCCGGAATCCCGACTACTGCTGCTTCTAATACAGCAGGATGTTCATATAAAACTCCTTCAACCTCCTGGGGATAAACATTAAAGCCCCCGACAATCACCATTTCTTTTTTTCTTCCAACAATATAAAAGTAGCCCTCATCATCCATCGTTGCTAAGTCACCTGTATAGAGCCAGCCATCCTTTAGTGCTTGGGCCGTTTCTTCTGGTTTATTCCAGTATCCAAGCATGACCTGCGGCCCCTTAATTAAAATCTCGCCGACTGTCTTTTCCGGTACATCCACACCATTTTCATCAACAATCCGGCAGTCTGTAGCTGGCAATGGAATCCCGATGCTGCCTATTTTGCTAACCCCATCAGGCGGATTGCGATGGGTAGTAGGAGAAGTTTCCGATAGTCCATAACCTTCCCCAATCGGCACTCCCGTCAGGTCCTTCAATTTTTTCATAATTTCAATCGGCAATGGAGCCGACCCGCTTGTACAGACCTTAAAGCAGGTTAAATCATATTGATCAATTTCCGGGTAATTGGCAAAAGCATTATACATTTTTGGAACACCCGGGAAGAACGTAGGCCTATAAGTTTGAATGAGTCTTAGAACCTTCTCAAGCTCAAAACGGTTTACTAATAAAATTGCTGCCCCGAGGTAAATCGGCAGATTCATGCCGCTCGTCATTCCGTAAACATGGTAAAGCGGGGTTGCGGTCAAAATGATTTCCTGTCCGTAAACCATTGTACTTCCATAAAGAACCTTGCTCTGCAACACATTCGCGCTCAAGTTAAAATGCGTCAGCATGGCACCTTTCTTTTTACCGGTTGTTCCTCCGGTATATTGAATTACTGCAATGTCCTTCTTTGCTGAAATTGAACATGTTTCCTGTAGAGGAACGGCTTTTTCAATCAATTCCGAAATAGTTGGAATGTCATTGGTTTGCGAATCACCTGCAGAAAATATCTTCTTAAATGAATAAATTTCAGAAATTTTCGCAATTTTCTCAAGACCATCCGGCTCAGCTACCAAATAAGCGGTTTCAGAATCATTGAATATTTCAAGCAGTTCCCTTGGTGTATAGTGCGGATTGATTTGCACGACAATCATCCCAAGCTTCAGGGCAGCATAATAGGATACAACATATATAGGGTGATTTCCGACCATCAACCCCAGCCGATCTCCTTTTGCTGCGCCAAGCTCTTTCCAAGCAGCTGCCAGCCGGTCAACCTTATCCTTCAAATCATGGTAGGTCAGCTTTTCATTTTCATATATAATGGCCGTATTCTCAGGGTATTTTTCAGCTGTATGATCCAAAAATGTGTAAAGGCTCATTTCCGGAAATTCAATGGAAGATACCGCAGTTTCAGGATAGTGGCCGAGCCAAGGACGTTTGTGTTGTATTTGCAATTCGAACACCTCTCTTAACACATTGATTACTCAAACGTTCCTCGTTTGAAAGTTTAAAAGATGATAAATAGTATTGAGGACTGGGGTTTCTACCCCTAATTCTTTTCCTTTTTTCACAATATAACCGGCAATAGATTCCAGTTCCAGCGGTTTCCCTTTAAGCTTATCCTGCAGCATCGAGGTTTGGTGACCTTGGGCAAACTGCCCTTGCATCATCACTGTTTCATACTGGTCTTCCTCGATCTCAACCCCTGCTGCTCTTGCAACAGCAATAGCTTCCTGACAGATTTTTATCGCCGTTTCTTTTAATCCCTTGTCCTCATAAATAGCCCCAACCTTTGCTTCTATTAAGGCTGTCAACGGGTTAAAGGTGACATTCCAAAGCAATTTTTTCCACTTGATTTTTAAAATGTCACGAGTTGGATAGGCTTCAATATTAGCAATGTTAAATAGCTCTTGAATGACACTGAGTCTTTCCTGTAAATCTTCCACTAAAGCTCCAAATACCAGCTTTGGCGGGACACCGATTTGTTTTACAGTTCCTGATTCCGTCACACCTGCCTGAATATAAGCAGCAGCAGATAAGATCCGGCCGCTGCCAAATACGGAACCGAGAAATTCTTCATTATCTACCCCATTTTGGAGAGTCATAATCATGCATGATTCCTTTAATACGCGGGTAAACTTCTCAGCCATTTCCATTGTGCTTGTTGACTTAACACAAAACAACAGCAGGTCTACATCCGTAAAGTCCTCATAACAATCGGTAAACGTTGCCTCCACTGTGAATGATTCGGAATCGCTTTCAATGGTCAGCCCATTTTCCCTCATTCTTTCGAGATTGTTACCCCTCGCTAAAAAAATGACCTCATTACCCGCCCTTTTTAAAAGGCCGCCAAAATAACCACCGACCGCACCTGTACCGGCCACGCCAATTTTCATGCTGCTTCCCCCTGCTTATTCCATATGTATGGCTCTGAAAGGAATCTCTCCCTTCAGAGAACATGATTAATCTAGTAAATCCGGCTGTTCCTTGACAATCCGATTCCATAATGGCTGGAACTGGAACCATCCCGCACTGGAAGTACCGACAGTATTATAGGTATTGCTAGCACTTTCATTATCAATAATTACCGGTTTACCAACTGCCTCTGCAAGAAGCTGTGCCTGACAGGAGCGCTCCATCGTAATAAACCACCAGGCTGCCTCATCAACGGACCTTCCGACCGTTAAAAGACCATGGTTTCTTAGGATACAGGCTTTCTTATCACCAAGCGCTTGGCCAATCCGTCTGCCTTCTTCAATTTCATGAACAACTCCAGTGAAATCATCAAACAAGGAATGATCCTGATAAAATGCACATGCATCCTGTGTGATTGGATCTAGAAGGCGTCCTAGCGAAGACCATGACTTCCCATAGACTGAATGGGCATGGGCAGCTGCGATAATGTCTGGCCTTGCAGCATGGACCTGCGAGTGAATAGCGAATGCGGCCCGGTTTACCGGATAATTGCCTTCGACAACTTCACCGTGATGATTGCAGAGAATTAAGTCAGAGGCGCTGATTTGGCTGAAATGCATGCCGAATGGGTTAACCCAGAAGTGATTCTTCAGTTCAGGGTCGCGTGCGGTAATATGTCCGGCGACACCTTCGTCAAAACCAAACTTTGAAAATAAGCGGAAGGCAGCAGCCAATTTTTGTTTTAAATGCTGGCGTTCCTCTTCGGCTGAGGAAAATACCGGCGGCTTATAGCTTAATTTTAATTTGACCGTCATATAATCATCCCTTTATAAATTTAACTTGGATACAGATTCGAGCTCCTATCAACAATCGATAACAATAAACCCAGCATTCAGAGGGGTGTCCATCTTTCGTGCCGGGTCTATTCCTTCAATCTGCAGTTTGCTTATCTCTAGTTAGTAAAGCTGGTAGACAACCTCGCCTTGGATAACGTCCTTTCCATGCTGATTTACCGCCTGAACCTCAAAGCGAAGCTGATTGTCTTCCTTGGCTTTTAGTGTAGCTTTTAATGTAACAACATCATTTAAGAAAACCATGTTTCTAAAACGGATTGAGTAATCCTTGACGAAGCCCTCTTCATAATATTCCGTAAACAACTTGGCCAGATTTCCCATCGTCCACATGCCATGGGCAATGATTCCCGGCAGACTAGCTTTTGTTGCTTCTTCGTCAATTGTATGAATCGGATTAAAATCTCCGGAAGCACCTGCATATTTAATCAGGTCGATCCTAGAAACAGGTGATAACTGGATTTCCTTTAAGGAATCACCGGCTTGCAATTGAGTAAGTGAACTCATTTCGCCAACACCTTCCTTACAGCTTCAGATATGACTACAGTAGAGCTAGAAGTGAAAATGACATTTCCTTCTGAATCCTCACCACAGTTTTCCATTACCAGGAAGCCCATTTCTCCAAAGTTCCCTTTTTTCTCAAAGTAATTTTTCACCTGAGAATAACAATAGATTTCCTCACCTACATATAATGGACGCTCATAATGGAAGGACTGCTCCCCATGAATCAAGCCTTTATTAGGCAGGTGTAAGCCTTCAATCACCCCATAGTCAAATACCCTTGGGAAGGTCGGCGGGGCAATGTTCTTTTGATAACGTGAGAGTCTGCCGGCATCCTCATCAAAGTAGATAGGATGCAAATCGCCAATGGCTTCAGCAAATTTCTTAACAGCTCCTCGTTCTACAGCATTTTTCACTTTATTAGATCGCTTGCCAATTTGATCTTTGAACAATTTAGCTCACCCCTAAATTAACATTTTGGTCCGCCAGCGACATAGATAACCTGGCCGTTAACAAATCCCGATTTCTCATCTGCAAAGAATGCAACAGCATTGGCAATATCAGCAGGCTTTCCGCTTCTGCCGACAGGAATATTGGCTACACTAGCCTGAATCATCTGGTCAAAGGAGATTCCAATTCTTTCAGCCGTTGCTTTTGTCATATCGGTTTCGATAAATCCAGGAGCAACCGAGTTTGCTGTGATTCCATAACGTCCTAGTTCAAGTGCAAGGGTTTTCGTAAAGCCCTGAAGGCCGGCTTTTGCTGCTGCATAGTTTGCCTGACCTCGGTTGCCTAGTGCAGAAGTTGAAGAGATATTGATGATCCGGCCATATTTTTGCTCAACCATGTATTTTTGAGCAGCACGGGCAGCATTAAAGGAACCTTTTAGGTGCACATCCATGACAGTTTGCCAGTCGGCATCAGTCATTTTGAACAATAAATTATCGCGAATTACCCCAGCATTGTTTACAAGAATATCAATACGGCCAAAAGCATCATGAACCTCTTTAACTGCAGCCTCTACCTGCTCAGGGTCGACAACATTGGCTACCTTTGCATAGACTTGATATCCTTTTTCTTTCAGTTCGCTTGCTGTTTCGCTTAATGCCTCTTCATTTAAGTCGATAAGAGCAACACTAGCTCCTTCTTCTGCAAAATACTCGACAATCCCTTTGCCGATTCCACGGCTTCCGCCAGTGATAAACGCAACTCTTCCTTCAAATCTTCCTGCCATTATTGTTCCTCCTTACATCTGTATGTTTATTTTTTTAGACAACGCTTACAATAAGCTTATTAAATACCAAGTTTCACATGGCCCTTAAGCAGGTTACGAGAAATAATCAGGCGCTGAATTTCATCAGTTCCATCGTAAATTCTCCAAAGTCTGGCTTCACGGTACCAGCGCTCAATTGGCAATTCTCTTGTGTAACCCATACCGCCATGAATCTGCATAACTTTGTCAACTACACGGTTGCCCATATTGGCACCATAAAGTTTTGCCATGGATGCATAATGACGATTATCTTCGCCTTGGTCAAGTGTCCATGCTGCGTTTAACACAAGCCATCTTGCTGCTTCAATATCAACAGCACTATCGGCAATCATCCATTGAATTGCTTGTCTTTCTGCAATCGGTTTGCCGAAAGTCTCGCGTTCTTTTGCATAATCAATCGCCATTTGCAATAAGCGTTCTGCTGTACCAACAGCTCTAGCGCCAACAACCCATCTTGCAAAGCCAATCCACTCAAGTCCAAGATTGTAACCTTTATGCAGTTCGCCAAGAATATTTTCTTCCGGAACGCGGACATTATCAAATACCAATCCGGCTGGACCCCATTCTCCCATGGTATGTATAAATTCTGATTTCCAGCCCATATCGCGGTCAACGATGAAGCATGTTACACCTTCACGGCCTCTTGTTTTTTGGTGCAATTCTTTATCAGTAATCGCAATAGCCATAACAAAATCTGCTTCATTTCCACCTGTAATGAATGTTTTTTCGCCATTTAGGACCCATTCATTGCCATCTTTAACAGCGGTCATTTTAATATTTGTTGTATCAGATCCAGCACCTGGCTCTGTCATGGCGAAACATGATTTCTTTTCACCGTTAATAGTTGGAATTAGGTATTTTTTCTTTTGTTCTTCATTACCATAGTAGAGGATGTTATCAGCAGAGCCGCCGAATGAGAATGGTACAAATGTTTTGGAAACCTCCATGTAAACAAGCGCCATCATCATTTGTCCAAGATCTGCACCGCCGTATTCTTCCGGAGTGTTGATTCCCCAGAATCCAGCTTCCTTAGCTTTTAGCCGCAATTCCTGCAGTTTGCCCTCCGGTAGGCTTGGCTTACCTTCCCGCTCTCTTCTTAGGACTTCATTTTCAAGCGGCATTAGTTCTTTTTCAACAAATTTTCGAATCGTTTGCTGAACCATTTTTTGTTCATCTGTTAGACGTAAATGCATGTCTTTCACTCCAATCTAGGATTCTAGTATTTTTTACTGCTATTATTAATATGCCGGTTTAGTTTATCACATACCTACCGGTTGGTATGTTTAAGATTATTTTATTTCGAAATTTCAGAAAAAACAAGTTTAAATTTAAATTTATATTTAAAATTTTTTCAGATAGACTATTTTTCATTATCTTTACAAATGATAAAGATGATATTCCATTCGAATATCATCGTTTCAAAATCCTAATTTGAGGTGATTTGATGAGCTACAGAGAGCGTTTGGATGCACATTCGGATATGTTTGTAAAAAATTCGACAAGGCATAAGCGTCAGAAATCTCAGGTGAATGGCGAAACGCAAATGTCGCAAAACAACATCATCTTAAGGAGTAATGCCAAAGCCCACCGCTGGTAGGGATTTGCCAATGAAACGAATCAGGGAAAACCTTTTTCCGGGATAACATTTCCGGGAAAAGGTTTTTCTTTTTAATAATCGAGCGGATATTGATTTTGGTTGATAGAAGGGTTACCATAAAATCTAGCTATTTATTCAACTTTTTGAGGTGTTAGGTTATGTTTGAAGAATTCAAAATAAGAGATGCAAAAATAAAAGATTTAGAAGATATTGTTCACATATATAATACAACCATTCCAGGCAGAATGGTGACTGCTGATTTAGAGCCTATCAGTGTTGAAAACCGGACGCAATGGTTTCACGATCATTCACCTGAATTTCGGCCATTATGGGCAGTAGAACATGATGAGAGAATTTGCGCTTGGGTAAGCTTCCAATCCTTTTATGGGAGACCCGCTTACAATGCCACTGCTGAAATCAGCATTTACATTCATCCTGATTATCGAGGCAAGAAGCTTGGTAAATATTTGATCCAAAAAGCAATTGACTTCTGTCCAAAAATTGGCATCAAGACCTTGCTGGGCTTTATATTTGCCCATAATGAGCCAAGCATTAAACTCTTTAACAGCTTTGGTTTTGAAAAATGGGCCCATCTTCCAAAAGTTGCCGAATTAGACGGAATTGAAAGGGACTTGCTGATCCTTGGCAAAAGAATTTATTAGATCATTAACCTTACCTATTTTTCCATGAATTAAGATGTTTCTAAATCAGTCATTATTTAGTAATATAGATAAAAGATAAATATATAACCCAGTAGAGGGAATTGGAGATTTTCATGCAGAAAAAAAAGCTGATTATCATCTACTTTTTTGCTAGTTTAATATGGATTTATGGTTCCAACTATTTAGTTGAACATTTTGTGCCAGCTTCTTATACGGAAATATTAGCAAGAATCAAAGAAATTTTTTATTTAATGGTCACCGGGGCATTCATATATTTCTTTATGAATAAAGCAAATGAATTGAATGCCTCCAAGGAAGACCAGCAGCGCCTTTCTACCCTGATTAATTCAATGGTGGATTTTGTCAACTTTAAAGATGGGCAAGGCCGATGGATTGAGGCCAATGATTTTGGGTTACAATTATTTCAGCTCGAAAATGTTGATTACCGCGGTAAAAAAGATTCCGAGTTAGCCGAGTATACAGATTTTTACGCCGATGCTCTTAGAAATTGTGAGATTTCAGATGAAGAAACTTGGAAAAATAAAAAAATCACCCGTGTTGAAGAGGTCCTCCCCCTTCCAGATGGGTCAGCAAAAGTTTTTGATACGATAAAGGTCCCTCTATTTAACTCTGATGGAACTAGGCAAGGGCTCGTCGTTATTGGCCGCGATATTACGGAAAGAAGGGAAATGGTTAAGCAACTTGAAGAACGGGAAGAGCGCCTTAGAAGGACCGAGAAGTTGTCAGTTGTCGGTGAACTGTCGGCGAGCGTAGCCCATGAAATACGGAATCCGCTAACCTCCCTTAAAGGCTTCGTACAGCTTCTTAAAGTCGAGGATGAAAGACACCAGTTTTATTATCAAATCATGCTTGATGAGCTTGACCGAATTAATCATATCGTTGGTGAACTTCTATTACTGGCAAAGCCTCAAGCCGTCAAATTTACAAAGTCGGATGTTAAGAGACTTTTAAAAGATGTCATTTCATTACTAAGCTCTGAAGCCAGCTACCATAATGTCCAGATTGAATCTCGATATCCAAATGACGATACGACGATTGAATGTGAGCCAAACCAATTGAAACAGTTGTTCATAAATATCATAAAAAATGCGATTGAAGCATCAGGTAATGGCGGCATGGTTACCATTTCTTTTAAAAAAATGGAGCCTGGAACGATTTCTATTGTTATCGAAGACAACGGCTGTGGTATTTCTGAGGAAAGGCTTGCCAAAATTGGTGAACCTTTTTATTCATCCAAAGAAAAAGGAACTGGTTTAGGATTAACTGTTAGCTTTAAAATTGTTCAATCACATCATGGCACCATTCATTTTGAGAGCAGGGAAAATCAAGGTACATCAGTTCATATAGTCCTACCTATCCAGCAGGTAAGTAGTGTCCCACCCCATCAGGATGACAAAAAACAGCCTTCACTGAGTTAAGGAAGGCTGTTTTTTGATTTATATTATACAAGCAATTATTACTGATTGGATTGTTGATTAGGCTGTTGGTTCGATTGCTGCTGAGGTTGTTTCTTTCTATTTCTAAAAAAGGCGATTACTAGTAAAAATAATGGAATGATGATTTGAAAGGGCCAAGATAAATAGATGGTAACAACGTTTAGCCCCTCCTCGATATGTTCCGCAAAATTCGAGGCAATCATGACTGATGCCAATAATATTACAAAACCGATTGGGAAATTCAGCTTTTGATGGCTTTTTAATTTGAATAGATCGGCAGCTCCAATCACTGCCACGTAATAAAAGACGGTAATTTTAAAAAAGCCGCCAATAACCAAATAAAGCATAAAAAATACATCCAGCCGTTCAATAAAATTTGCTAATTGAATTTTTCCAATTGTGGTTAATAACGGGAAATTGGATCGTACAAAAAGATCTGGTCCCAATACTGCTACGTTAACTAATGCGGTAATAGCGATATTGATACCCGCTAAACTCATTCCCCCAATACAGGCGATTTTGACCTTTTTTGGATTGTTTAAATAAGGCAGCAGCATGGTAAAAACAATCATCTCCCCAAATGGGAAGACGAGAGTTTCTTTTATAAATGTGCGGAGTATAGGTTGAACGCCATTCTCCAGCATGGGTTGGAGATTTTCAAAGTGGATAAGTCCAGAACCGGTAACAAGGATCATCCCGAAAATCGCCATCAAATAAATTAGCGCGAAGTACAACTCACCAATTCTGGCAATTACCTCAAAACCTTTATGAATCCCATAAATGATGGTCAAAATCATTAAAGAGTTGATGACAACCAGAGGAGTAGCTGTGTAAATAGTCGTTGTTAACAGCTCTCCGAAGTCCCGTAATACTCTTGTCGCAATATAAATAAAATAGACAATGTACAACAAGGCAAGTATTCTGCCAATCCATTTTCCCATTATTTTTTGCAGATAGCCTGTCAATGGAAGTTCCGGGTAATATATAAAAAGCCGGTAATAAACAAAAAAGATTAAAATTCCTCCCGCCAACCCTAATAAAATGCTAATCCAAGCATCTTGCCTTGCACTTGCTCCAAGCCCAACAAGTAATGAGCTTCCCATTTCAAATAGGACCACGAGGACAAACATCTGCGATGCTTTTATTTTTGCGTTTTCCATCCTTATCCCCTCACTAAGGGTTTATTGATTGATATCAAACCAAAATGGCTTCGTCCGAATTCCTTCACGACGTGTATAGGAATCTACCTTTACATTTACTTCAAGGTCCGCAAAACGTTCGTTCCAATTCCCTTTTAGTTTTTTCCAGAGCTTAGGATTTTTCCGGTGTATTCTTTCGCCGAACCCAAAAATATCGCTTTTCTTCTTTTGAACTTCTGTTATAGTAGACTGAATTTGCTTTTTTATTTCTTTTGCCACGGACTTATCAATCTTACCGATCACATTCGGGTCCGTTAAATCCACCGTTGTATTTGCTTCACTTATCCATCCTTCAAATTCGATCGCTACATTTACAACAGGCTTCCCCTGTTTTATATTTACGGCAACTTTTGTTTTAGATCGTATCGGGGCCATCGTGATGGCATTTTTTTTTCCATTCCAATCGATATTGATGGATGTGCTCTTCACCTTATCCATTAACCAGATAACTCCCCGGGCTTTTTCTCGGTCAATCCATCCTGAAAGCTTGCCATTCTTAAAAATCGCTAATCCTGAAGAAGCAAGGACGGCCTCTGATTTTGTCTTCTTTAGATCATCCGCATTTCCAGAAATTTTTTGGTTACCGGATATTGTATATCCATTTACAAACGGTTCTCTCCCATGACTTATAAGGCCGTTTATGAACTCATCAATATTTACGCTCATATTTTCACCTAACTGCATTTCGGTAGATTCTATTTCTTTTGTAACTTTATTGACAGGCAGTTTATCAAGATTAGCCAATGCCGAGACCAATTTTTCTGCACTAGTTGTTCTAGCTACGACCATCTCTGTTGTCGTTCTAAATTCCGGGTCGCGATCCAAGGCATCGATAATATCAAGGAGTCCATCCTTCGCCACTTCCTCACTTACGGCAATTAAATTGGTATGGGCATAATAAAGGCGGCGCGAAATTTTTTCAGTCGCTCTTCTGGCAGCTTCAGTAAGTGTATCCCCTGAACTTGTATAGACCGCAATTGGCATACCCTGTCCCCCGCCTCCGCCCCCTTGGCCGGAAGCTACATTTCCAGGGTTCACAATTTGAAATGAAACTCGAAACCTCCGATCTTCGCCTTTATCAATACCCAAAGCCATTACAAATGCTAAATCTGTCAACTCCTTTTGATTCCAGCAGGCGCTGAGGATCGGCAGGAACAAACAGATGATTAAAAATATCACAATGGTTTTTCTCATCATGATTCACCTTTCGAATCTTGATTATCCCCTTGTTTAGGTGGCATGGGTTTCTGATTGTCTCCCGCTCTTATTGTATTTCCTTTACTTATAAATTTTGGACGGCTTTTCATAGCCCAGATAGGATATCGGATAAATATATCCTGCTGATTTTGAACATTAAAAGGCGCAATCGGCATCATATAAGGAATCCCAAAAGAACGTAGTGCACATAAATGGATGGACATAAACATCAGCCCCAATACAATTCCGTATAAACCAAGGAAAGTTGCCAATGCCATCATTGCAAAGCGAATTAATCGTGCAGCAATGGCCATCATAAAGGTTGGTGTCGAAAAATTAGCAATAGCTGTAATTGAGACAACAATAACCATTATTGGGGAAACAATTCCCGCTTGAACAGCTGCCTGCCCAATAACTAATGCTCCTACAATGGAAACTGCCTGACCCACCGCCCTCGGCAGCCTTAAGCCTGCTTCCCGCAAAATTTCAAACGTCACTTCCATGATTAAAGCCTCTATAAAGGCCGGAAAGGGAACATTCTCTCTTTGAGCAGCAATGGCAATAGCCAAAGTGGTAGGAATCATTTCCTGATGAAAGGTTGTCGCTGCAATATATAGTGCAGGACCCATTAAGGCAATTAAAAAGGCCAAAATTCGTAGTATGCGAAGACTTGTCGAAATATCAAAGCGGGCATAATAATCGTCCGGCGCTTGAAAAAATTGGGCAAAAATAGCTGGCACTGTAATAACAAAGGGTGTTCCATCCACTAAAATGGCAATTCTTCCCTCGAGTAAATGCGATGCTATCACATCCGGTCTTTCGGAATGATGGGTCGTCGGAAAGGGTGTCCAAGTTTGATCTTCAAATAATTGCTCTAAATAACCTGCAGCCATTACAGCATCTATATTTATCCGATTCAGCCGTTCTTTGACTTCCAGTATAATTTTTTCATTGGCAATCCCCTTAATATACATAATTCCGATATCAGTTTGGGCGACTGTACCAAGCTTTATTGATTCTAGCCATAAATTTGGACTTTTTATCCGCCGCCGGATTAAGGCGGTATTGGTCCGAAGTGTTTCTGTAAAAGAATCCTTAGGACCTTGTATGGCTAATTGTGTAGAGGGTTCGGATATGGAACGTTTATCCCAGCCCTTTGTTTCCACATTGATTGCTTGATTATAGCCGTCTAAAAAAAAGAGAGTATTTCCCGAAAGAAATGAATCAAAAACTTGATTCCAGTCAGTGGCAAACTGAAAATTTCCTAAACCCGCTGCTTTCTCAATTAAAAACTGAAACGGATCTTGAGTACCATTGAAACCTGAATTTAAAAGGGTCTCATTAAAAAAATCATTGATTAGCTGACCATTTGCCAGTCCATCCACATATACAATGGTTCCTTTAAGACCACCAATTTGATACTCACGGAACAACAAGTCTGTGCTGTTACCTAATTCTCCTTTAATTCGTGAAACATTATCTTCAAAATTCCTATGGATAGGTTGTTCTTCAGGTTTTTGCGGATCATTGTGCTGTCTGACATTATCATTTTTCCGTTTTTTTTGTTTGTTTTTCAACTTGGTAGACCAAATCGACACAATTTCCGCCCCCTTTTCAGAACAAAGTGGATATATTAGGTAGATTGCCCAAAAATAAATGGGTTATCCATAATTTACATTGCATTAATATGTTAAGCATAACTAACTGATAATAATAAAATAATAATGTTATGAAGGTGACCTATATGAAAATATTGTTCGCAACCGTTCTCTTAGCTCTAACCTTAGCAATGCTAATTATTTCAATAGATATAATAATGGGCACTAAATTTTCCGGAATTGTCACGAAAGAACTTAATCCTTTTAGGGTTATGGAACCTGCGGAAAATATAATCATCTTGTTATTTTTACTCTATTTTTCCATTAAATCTGTTGTGAATTTTTTTAAGAAAAGAAATAAAAATACAAAAAGCTCGCCTTAAAGCGAGCTCAGATTGTCGAAAAAGGCTATTTTTCTCGGCATTTTTTTATTTTGTCCAAACTTAAATTACCAAACTTTTGTTGTTTATCCCTGCTAACTGGCCTGTTGATCTCCGCTCCGGGCACTCGCTTTCCGCGGGGAGCTCCTGGAGCCTCCTCGGCGCTAAAAGCGCCTGCGGGGTCTCCAGTGACCTCTGTATCCCGCAGGAGTCGAGTGCCCTCCGCTCCAATCAACAGGGAGGCAAGTCAACCTAAGTGTTGCAACACACATTTCCTTCCTTGATAAGTGTGTTGCAATCATTTCCGAATTTTGGCAGGTTGAGTAATGTCTTCAGAAAGATTACCAAAAAAATACGCATTAAACATCATTTTAAAAGAATGAAGAGATCAGATGAGCGGTCATGCCTCACTATAAAAAGGACACATTAAATTCACCACTTATTTTATTGGAGTTGAAGGACTTA